>CAYMXF010000278.1:0-4769 GCA_964393935.1 uncultured Planctomycetaceae bacterium | reverse complement strand
TCCGCGTCGATACGACGGCGCGGCTTCGGAGAATCAGGAGCCGCGCGAAACATGATGATCCGCAGAGAACGCGACGCCACGGCCTCGGGCGGGTTGGCGATGCTCGCAACGGCCTTCGGGCCGAACACGTCAAAGGCGACTTGCTGAAATCCATCGCCGACTTTTTCGAGCCGTCGCGCAGGCGAACCGACGCGATAGCCGCTCAGGAGAATCGAGCGCAGATCACCAGCGTCCGGCGTCCCGTCGCGGAGCCGTTCGGCTTCGTCCAGGAGAAGCGTACCGCCGTGTTCGTGAAGCGTGCGAAACAAACACGCCGCCGTCATGTTCGACGATTGCAACGCTCGAAAAACGAGCTGGGCCAGCACCGCAAACAACGTGCTCTTTCCCGATCCAAGCGGCCCGCCGACGCTTAGGTAAGGCAGAGCGAACCATGCCGGATAAATGTAGGTGAACATGATCCACAGCGCGAGCGTCGCCGTCGTCGCGGGCGCGGCCTCTGGCGAGAAATCCAGATAGTACGCTAATCGTTCACTGATTCTCTTGAACACGTCGCACGGGTCCGGCACGTCCGCGCCTTGCAGCCATGCCTGCCGCGCCGCCGCGCTCCAGGCGGGCGTCATCGTCGGGCTTGGATCGCCGGGAATGGGATGCACCAATAGCCGCGCGCCTGTCGGTAGTTCGATGGCCGTCGCCAGCTCTCGCCGCTCGCGTTTGCCGTTACCGTGCCAACGGAGATAGGCGTACCACTTTGCCCGCGCCTCGCCCCCGAAAGACGATCGCACCGGCACTGCCAGGCCGCACACGTCGGCCGTGTGAAACAACTCAGGCCGCACAATCGACGCGCTTTCCAATTCATGCGAATCCACAACGGGCACAGGCGCGGGCTTCGATGCAATCTCCGCCGCAAGCCGCAATAGTTCACGGTCAACCGCCGCACGGTCAATGTCAGGCCATCCCTCGCATATTTTGGACGCGAAGTCATCGCGTTTGTTCGGCTTCAGGAGATCCAATTTTTCGCAAGCGAGTAGATCGTCGCCGAGCCGACACGTTATCTGCGCTGTGCCATTGCCGCCGACGGGCCTGTAGTCCAAGGTGAGTGCCTTCATGCTGGCATCCTCCACGCGCGACGAACGATGATTGGCGTCGTCTGCGAACCCCCGCCGATCGGGCCTTCGATCCAACCGCGCAACACACTCCAAAGCCGCGCGACTTGCCGATGCTTGCGAGCGCAGACTTGCAGCTCGCGCGCCCACGAAGGTAGTCCCGCTGCGCTCGATTCTCTTTCGAGAATCAATCGCAACTCCGCCGCCGGATCGCCGCCGCCGCCGGGAAGATCGAATCCGGCGTCGTGCGCAACGCGGAGAATCCCGTCGATGCTCGGCTGGACCTTGCGCTCTGCGAAGCCGCAGAGAATCGAAACAAGGCCCCAATGCTCAGGCGATGGAAAATCGCGGGGGTAGAGCTGTAAGCCCGCGTCGATGGCCGTCACGGGCGAATCGGTAAGCGCTCGAAAAAAAGAGCTGGTGAACCGCTCGGCCGCGTCCTGCCATCGTTCGGCGAATTGCTCGCCAAGGTCTTGAATCGTCTGTGCGTTTGGGTATGATGATCGTGTGTTCCAGTATTCGCCCGGATGCCGCGTCGCAAGCGCGGGCCGGGCCTCTTTTATGAGAATCACCGCGACACCCCCGCCGCGTCCGGCATCCGGCAACCGCGCTCAATCCAGGCAGCGATGTCGCTTTCGCGCCAACGTGTAGATCGCCCCACCTTCAGCGGACGAGGCAAACGACCCGCAGACGCGAGCTTAAATATCTGGCGTTGGCAGAGGCGACACCGCGTCGCCACGTCCCGCGCCGTCAAAAGAGTTTCCGTCATCGTTCGATACTCCTGCGCGCCGCGCACCATGTGCAGTTCGCAAGAGCACAATTACCAGACGCGCGGACGGAGAATAATTCGGCGCGAATTAGTATCCGCCGAAAACCGCGCAATGGACCGCGAGTATTGCGTTTGAATGGGTAAGAATGGGGAGAAAAAAAACGCGGAGAATAAAGGATTTGTTTGACAGCTCTATTTACTCTCCGCGCGAGCTTTCCGAACGGCCCTCTTGAACGTCTCAGGCTTTGTATCCCTCGGAAGTATTCCCTCCCGTTTGTAGCGATCGCAAACACCGCCCAGCTTGGCGGGATCAGCTTCACAATCCGCGACCGCTTTTTCCGCCGCTTTCGTGACCGGGCTCTTGAATCCTTTACGTCGTCCGCGCGCCTCGCCCGTCTTGTCCTTGTCGCTTGAATCTTCCAACAAGGTATTCACGGCTCTCCGCCACTGACGGAGAAGCGAAAGTAGATCATCACGCTCTTCCGAATTGAGAGGGCGTACCTTTTTCGTCGGGACTAGGTCATCGCCGTCCAGTTTGTAGATGCGTATCGCCCGTTCACCGCTGCTCCCACCATCCCACGGTGAATTAAACTCGACCAACTCGATTTGGTCCCTTGTGTCTAAGTTGCAATACCACAAGCTGTCGATCGGCGGGTGCGGGTATCCCAGCGCGAGCGCAGTGTCGATCAGTATCTCCGCCAGAGGCCATGCGTCGCGCAGCTCTTGGCCGGGTCGAGATTCTTCGATCATCGGTATCAGTTGGTCGATTGCCGCGAGAAATGATTGTTTGGCCTGAGCGTTTACAACGCGGATAAATGAATCGGGCATGATGCACCTACTCTCACGGGACCGAACCGGGCGCGAGCTGACGCGTAGGTGCGTGCGGCAACTCCGCGCCCGATCCGTTCGGCGTCGATCAAACGCCGTCCCAAGCTGCAATTCTATCGTGGTCGGGCTGGCAACTCTACCCAAACGCGATCCGTTGGCGCATCGACGGCGATTTGATATACTGATGAAATCGCCGCTACCGTATGGCGAGTTTCACAATGGAGGTTGCACCATGAAACGATCATTCGTGTTGCCCGCAGTTATCATGTCATGTTTGGCCGTATCTCTAGCGGCCGCCGATCCGCCGAAGACCGAACCGGAGTCCGTCCACGGTGACGAGCACGCCAAGTGCAGGACGGAAATCCGCGACCTTGAAAAAAGGGTGCGTGAACTGAAGAGGGAGCTGAAAAAGAAGAACGAGGAAATCGGCCGTCTAAAGAGCGACGCCGCGATATGCGAAGGCCAGATAGATTCGTGGAAAACCCAAGTGGATCAGGCAGAGGCCGATGCAGAGGCGCACGCCGCGAAGTGCCCGCTTAGGCAGAAACAACGGGAGGAAGCAAAAAAACACGCCGCGCTGCTCGCTAAGGGAAAACTTTTCAACGGAATGACTGTAGCGGAGGCCAATGAAATCATGAGGTCAATCGGAGCGGTGATCGAAGAGGATGGCAAGTTCACCACTTACGAATGGAAGCAATACAGGAAAAGGGTAGTCTCTATGGGCAGCAACCCGCTTATGGGTCAGACCACGATTGATGAATATAGCGGTTCAATTCTTGCCGAGTTCAAGGATGGAAAGCTTACCCGCTGGTGGAAAGTGCAAGTGCCCTAGAGCCTATCTCGTTAGGCAGTTCGCACCCGCCAAAAGCAGGCGTCCCATGGGCCTATTGGTATAGGCTCTTAGCTCGCCTCTATTCGGGAATCCGCGTCGCGTCAGGTAGTGCGAGCGGCGTTGGCGCGTTTCAGAAGCCTCAGCGCCGGATCGTCCGGCTCCTCATTCGATTCAACTTCCACCTTGCTCGCGCGGGCTTGCGATGCCGGCGTTAATCCAAACTCTACGGCGATCGCCCGCCTGCGCTTCTCCGCGTCCTGCATCACCCGGAACCAGGGGTTCACCCGCTGGCCGTATCGCGTTTTCACAACGTGGCCTTGCTCCGCCAACGCCGCCGCCGCCAGCCGCTCCTGGACCACGGCGCGGCAATAAGACGCGATCATGTCGCCGTGGACCTTTGCCAGCACGCCCATCTTTAGCAGCTCAGGCACGAAACGGTCCCAGACCGCGCGCTCTTCCGAGCCAAGCATCGCAGGCGGGTCCGGCATCCCCGGAGTCGGCTTCGGTTCATTTTTCGGCAACGGCTTACCGCCCGGATTGCCCTGCGCGATCTTCAGCGCCGTCGGCTTCGGTTTCCTACCTTTCATCGCACACCCCCAAAAACTCCAATTTCGCGCCGCCGCGAGCGCACCGGACCCCACGGTGGGCGCAAGCGCGACTTACAACATTTTGACCCCCTATGGGGCGTCCGCCTCACGACGCACCCCCGGTAAGCTGTGCCAGCCGGGCGATGGCCTCTCGGACGGGCTCGGGCAGACTCGGCCACGCCGTCACGACGGCCGCTAGATCGGGGTCCAGGTGCGCCGGATTCGGTAAGCTATTCGGTAAGCAGGTTTTCCCAGGATGCGCTACGTCTTGCCCGGTAACGCTTTGCGCCGAGTCGGACAGGGGTTCGAATCCCCTTGGGGGTAGTTCCATTCGACTACGAAAAGGCATTTCGTCACGCCGGTCGACCTTCGGCGTTAGCGACGGGAGCGCTGGTAGGCGGTGGATCGCTCCCGATAGAACTGGGCCTCGATTGGGCGACCGCGGCGATCCAACTCCTTCGCAAGATCGCCCATCGCCGGCTCCCGCGTGATATAGGTACCCCAGCGGCCGGGAAAGATGGCGCGGCGGTCCGGCGGGACGTCGCCTCTACAGAAGGTCGAGGCGTCTTCGACGAGTTGCTTCAAGTTGACGGGACCGAGATAGACGACCTGAAGACGATTATCGGCGTCGATCAGGAGGCTGGAAGGCA
>CAYMXF010000277.1:3316-4787 GCA_964393935.1 uncultured Planctomycetaceae bacterium | reverse complement strand
CCATACACCATCCGCTGGATGAGCACCGGCGCTTGGCCGTGTACGAGGAAGATCAAGGCGAACGCGTCGGCCACGGGGTCGAGGTTCCAGCGATGGCTCGTGGCGACGTCGACATACCGCCGGTACCAGTCCACCCCGCCGATGATGGATTGACCGCTCGCCAAGCCGAGCCGCTCCAATCCGAAAAGTTCGTAACCGGCGAACGATTGCGGGTTCGGAGGGTTCTTTCGGAGGTAAGCGTCGCCGCGCTCGATCGCCGCGCAGATTCGTCGAATCGGCTGGTGCGCTTTCTTGTCTAGCCGAATGCCTTCAAAGAGGCGGTACACCGCTCCCGATCGGGCGTAGAGCTGGTCGAGCGCGATGTAGAGACTATTGCAGCCGGCGACGGTCATCGACGATGTCGGCAGGACGGCCTCATGACGATAGGCCCAGCCGCCGGTGTCGTGTTGCGTCTCGAGCCAATGATGGGCGATCGTCTGCCAGATACGGTTGTCGACTTCGAGTTTGGCGACGCCGGCCGCCCAAAGCCCGAGATTGCCGAATTGCGTATTGGAGTGGTCCCACCCGCCAGCCCCCGATTGCGTATAGCCGTATCCGCCGTCGGGTTGCATCGCCTTCGTGAGCCACTTCATCTCGGCAATGAGAAGCTTGCGATAGCGCAGACGGCTCGCGCGGCCGATGGGCCGGTCCAGCAGCGCGCTCCAGGTCGCCGCGCGAAGGGCGTGGACGTACGTCCCCATTTCCGGCGCGTCGTCGTTCGCAAGGGCATCGAGGAGCATTGCCATTTTGGGGTCGGTCGTCTCAACACCGGCGCAGACGAGCGCCAGCGCCGCCAACGCCGAGGGGCCGCCATAGTGATAAGAATCCATCTCCGGCCGGATATGGCCTCGCGCGATACGTTGCGAGACGCGATTTTGGGGAATGGAGAGGAATTTTCCGTCGGTCGTTCTAAAACGGATGAATCCTCCGGCGGCCTTTCCGCTGTGGGCCGATCCGCCCGCTGCGGAGACGATCTCCCCGATGACTCGCCGAGTCTCCGGCGGATCGTCGCTGGTTTGATACTCGATTTCGTCAAAAGAGTTGATCCGATCCAATAGCGCCGTTACGCCGGCCTGGATCGCGGCGTCGACGGCTTGGTCGTTCACGCTCTGCGCGGACGCAGCGGCCGATAGGAGCACGATGCACGGCGGAAAAATCAATACTGCGCGATGGTACAAAGGCATGGCGGACAATGTTTAGGGCTAATGGCTGACGGCTACGGCGGAGAGCTTGCCCAAACACTCCACGCAACGATCCACGTCGGCCAGAGTATTGAAAGGCCCAAACGAGAGCCTCGTCGTGCCGCCGTCGGCGTGGGTGCCGATCGTCTCGTGGGCCAGGGGCGCACAATGCAAACCCGATCGCGCCAGGATGCCGAACTCGGTTTCAAGTAACGCCGCCAACTCGCCGGGCTCCAAGCCCGCCATGCGAA
>CAYMXF010000277.1:1577-3216 GCA_964393935.1 uncultured Planctomycetaceae bacterium | reverse complement strand
AGCAGATCGATGTTCATCGCCTGTACGTCGATCGGCACGTGTCCGGCCGTCTGCGCGGCGTCGACGAGAAACGGAATCCCGCGCCGCCGGGCCTCGGCGCCGACGGCCTCGATCGGCTGAAGAGTGCCTGTGACGTTGCTGGCGTGGACGAGGGCGATGAGTTTCGTCCGCGGCCGGATGGCAGCGAGCAGATCGCCGGCGTCCACGAAGCCGGTGTCCGAATCAGCCGGCGCGTGCGTGACGTCGATCAGACCTTCGTCGGAGAGCGCCTGGAGCGGCCGCAAGACGGAATTGTGTTCCATACGCGTCGTGACGACGTGATCGCCCTTACGCAGAGTGCCCTTGATCGCCTGATTCAAGGCAGCCGTGCCATTGAGCGTGAAGACGATCTGCTCAGGGGCCGGTGCATTGATGAGTCTTGCCAGACCCCGACGGCAATCGGCAAGGATTTCCCCGGTCGCCAGGGTCTCGCGATAGGAGCCCCGGCCGGCCGAAGCCCCCAGCTCCTCGGCATAGCGCCGCATGGCTTCAAAGACCTCCGGCGGCTTCGGAAAGCTCGTGGCGGCGTTGTCGAGGTACAGGCGGGGCATCGCAGTGGGGTCGGGGGTCAGGGGTCAGGGATCAGGGACTCACGCTCAAGCCTCATTGTATGCAATGAAATGCCGACCTGCACGGGGAGCGGGGTCAGGGGACAGGGAAGTCAGTGCGCTCTGACCCCTGATCCCGTTCGGCTGAGCTCACGACGAAGCCTGACCCCTGCCCCCGGTGCGACTTAAATCGGTTCTACAAACTTAAACCGAACGAAAATAGAATACGCCAAACTGCCGGTGCAACCCGAGGCATCCGTCGCCGTCACGGTGAAGTGATACGTCCCGCCCGCCGTGGACGTTCCTGTGATGTTGCCGGCAGGCGAAAGCGTCAGTCCCGGCGGAAGGCCTCCGGCCGTCACTGCAAATGTGTATGCGCCACTTCCTCCGGTAGCGGTAATCGTCCGATTGTAGGCGCGACCAATAATTGTCGTCGGCAGCGTTCCCGGCGCGAGGCTAATGATCGGGCAGACAACCACTATCGAATACTCGCGACTGCCGGCGCAACTGTTGGCTGTGTCGGTCGCCGTGATCGTGAAGGTCGAGGGACCTGCCGGGCCGCTGGGCGTGCCGGAGAGGGTTCCACCCGATAGGCCCAGGCCGTTCGGAAGACCGCCGGCCGTCACCGCGAAGGTGTACGGTCCGGTTCCGCCTGACGCGGAAACAGCCTGGCTGTACAATTGATTGATGGTGCCACTGGGCAATGACGCCGGGTTCACTGCGATTGTCGGGCACGATTGGCAATTGACTCCCAGGCCCGTGAAGTCATCGACCGCCGCCTCGACCAATGAACCGGCCGGTTGGTCTTGGGCAATGAAGCGGACCTTGACCGTCGCCGTCGGGGCCAGACTAACGCTTGAAAGCGTGAACTCATGGTAAATCCAGCCGCCCACGGTATCGCCGCTCGAGGGGCCCACCACTTCGGCGCTGGTCCAATTCAAACCGTTGTCCACGGTGACGTCCACGAGGAACGTGTCCGTCCCCGGCGTCGCCCCGGTGTTGTTGGAGTACCAGCGCCAATAGCTGATCTTGGCGTCGCCGTAGCCGGTGAA
>CAYMXF010000277.1:0-1477 GCA_964393935.1 uncultured Planctomycetaceae bacterium | reverse complement strand
TGGAGAAGCTCGCGGGCGCCGTGGAAGGGCTGGTGATGACGCCGGCGCAGGAGTCGGAACTGACGTAATACCGCACGACATCGAAACAGTTGAAGCCCGGAAGCGTGGCGAGGTATTGGTTCGTTCCGACGACTGACATCGCCACGTTCGTAAATGGACCGCCGTTGACGGAGTAATAAAGTTGCCCCGTGCCCGACGTAGGCGCCACGGCGGCGACGATACCGGCTACGTTGACATGGAAGCTCGTCGGCGCGCCCGGTTGGAGCTGCGTCGGCAGGCCGTCCGGGAAGGTAAACTGTAAGAGGGCGTAGGACTCGACGACGCCGCTGGCGGTGCTGCCGGAGGGCGACGTGGCCAGCGGGCCCATGCCGCGCTTGGCAAATCCCTTCCAGAGCAGGCAGAGGTCGGCCCCGCCGTAGTCGGCCTGATCGGCTTGCAGGATGGCGTCGCGGGCCTGGAGCATGTTGGGGTTGGTCACCTCGAGCTTCAGGCCATCGACGACGAGCTGCATCATTCTCTCGTTGCCGGAGAAGCCGTACTGGTCCCAAAGATTGGCCCGGCATTCGATCAGGGTGTTGCACCAAATCTCGCCGACGTTGTGGACCTCGTTGGCTGTTCCGGTCCCGAAGATGGGGCTGATCGGTACGCTCGGGGGGAAGGAAATCTGCGCCGGGTCGATGTCAGCGTAGGTCTCGGGGTTCTTGTTCATGTCCGTGCTGTAGGGGAAGCGGCGGATTCCGAAATAATAGTTGCTCGTCAGACCGCTGAGTAGGTAGGTCGCGTAGCCGCCCATCGGATAGACGGCGTGCGGGTCGTCGGAGGACTGTGCGTTCAGCGAGAGGGCGAAGTAGTCGCCCCAGCCCTCGCCCATACCACCGGACTGCTCGCCGCTGACCGTGCCGTTGGACAGGCGGATGGAAAGACCGTGGCTGAACTCGTGATGGACGATGTTGGAATCGAGGCTTCCGTCGCGGTCGGGAGTGGGGCCGGTGAAGATGTACATCTGCATGCGCGCGGACGAGCCGTCGCTGCCGCTGGTGCTGAAGTTGGCGTTGTTGGTGCCGCCGCCGTCCTGGCAATCGGCCTGGACTCGGTCGTTGGCCGTACCGCCGCGGCCGTAGTTGTTCACTTGGAAGTTCTTAAAGGCCTCCGTAAATCCGAGGGACCAGAGGCGGTCGTGATAGATGTTGCAGAGATAGAAGAGCTGGGTGACGGAGGCGTTGCGGGCGTTGGCGTCGCTGGGTGCCACGGTGATGTCGTAGGGCGGGCTCACCGGTTCAAGCGGGAAGTCAAACACCCGGTAGAGGCTTCCGCTGATGGCGCCGGTGCTGCTCGGGTTCGTGTTGCTCAAATCGAGGTGGGAATGGACGTTGTTGCCGGACGTTTGATTGATTCCGTCGTCAATCCAGCCGTTGACGTTAATGGTGGAATAGGGAACGTCGGTCGGATTGAGGGTGACCAGGCTGCGGGGGACGAA
>CAYMXF010000276.1:0-4813 GCA_964393935.1 uncultured Planctomycetaceae bacterium | reverse complement strand
GAACAGAGCCGCGACCGTGAGGGAGCGTTCTTTTTGTGTGTCATTCGGCCGAACTCCCTCCGCCCCTACCGAGCCTGAGAACCTTGCTCACTTTCCTACATGGAGAATAGCTTTTTTTCGAGGGGCCGGGAATAGGAAACGGCTTGAGACCCTTGACGGGTGCGGTCAAGGGCTGAAGCTGTGAGGCCCTTGGCTGAAAGGGCCAAAACACCAAAACCGGATAAGCGAAGGCGGGCGGGGCGTCAATCCTCGGCTTTCCGTCGCTACGCGGCGGTGGGGCGGGCGAGTATCATTTCGTGAGCCGTGCAGAGAGCGGGTTGTCTCGCGGTCGCGGATGTTGACTATGGAAATCGAGCGGAGGCGAACACCGGAAGAAGAAGAGCTGCATCGGAAGCAAGCCGATCTTTCGGCCCTAGAGACCCAGGTGGCGGAGCGAGAGTTAGAGCTGGCCACCGTGCGTGCTGAGCTTGGAGCATTTGAACGGCGATACTTGACTCAGGTCGGCGCTCGTTATGCGGAGTTGGACGAAGTTCTGGCTAAGATCGCCGAGACGGAAGCCCGTTTGAGGCCGGGAAATGAAGAGGCGCGGCGAACAGCCACGGCCAGCCGGAATCAGGCCGAGGAGACCGCCCGAACGGCCCAGGCGGCCCGTGAGTCGAAGCACGAGAAGCACTTCCATCCCTCGGACGCGCTGAAGAAACTATTTCGGGAGGCCGCCAAGGCCATGCACCCCGATCTCGCCGAGAATGAGGAGGACTCCGCCCGTCGTCACCGGTTCATGTCGGAGGCCAACCGAGCCTATGAGGAGGGCGACGAGAACCGATTGCGGGCCATTCTTGATGAGTGGCAGGCGAGCCCAGACGCCGTCAAAGGCAAGGGCGTCGGGGCCGACTTGGTGCGTACAATTCGGAAGATCGCGAGACTGCACGATCGCCTGCGCGCCATCGAGATCGAGATTCGGGAAACGACGGAAAGCGAACTATTCAACCTGAAGACTAAGGTCGAGGACGCGGAGTCGAACGGGCGCGATTTGTTGGAGGAGATGGTCACCCGGCTGGATCGCGACATTGCGGATGCGAGCGAGCGTATGACCGCGCTGCAGCGAAAAGCAGGATGATGGATTCAAAAGACGACACAGGCAATCATCAGATCGTGCCATCGGGCCAGCGCGAGTTGGCGCGCCGGTCGGACGCCTTGGCGGCGCGGGGCCTGCGTGACCTGGCGCGCTGCGCACCCGACAAGCCGCCCACGCTCACGCTGGATTGCGGCGGCGGCGTGCAGATGGAATTGGTGCTGATCCCCGCAGGCACGTTTACGATGGGATCGGGAGAGGACGATGAAGAGCCTGCCCAAGAGGATTTGGACGACAAGGATTTCGAGCCGACCCCCCAGGCCCACGAGGTGACGATCAGCAAGCCGTTCTACATGGGTAGATATGCGGTGACGCAGGAGCAATGGCAGGCGGTGATGGGTAGCAACCCCAACCTGCATGAGGGAGCGAAAAACCCCGTGGACTCGGTAAGCTGGAACGATTGTCAGGAGTTCCTGGAGGAATTGAAGAAGAAATACCCGCAGTTAAGACCCGCTTTGCCGACCGAAGCCCAGTGGGAATACGCCTGTCGCGCGGGCGGCACAGGCGAGTTCTGCTTTGGGGACCACGAGTCCGAGCTGAGCGAATATGCATGGTTCACGAACAACGCTGCCTACCAGACGCACCCGGTGGGACAAAAAAGGGCCAACGCCTGGGGCTTTTACGACATGCACGGCAACGTGTGGGAGTGGTGTGCGGATTGGTTCGGAAGGTATTCGTCGAATAGCAAGACGGACCCCACAGGCGCCGCGAGTGGTAGGTCGCGGGTGATTCGCGGCGGCGCGTGTAGCTTCGGTGCCGCGGGCTGCCGGTCCTCGTACCGCTTCGCGGACCCGCCGGACTTCCGCAGCGGCGACCGCGGGTTCCGTCTGGTGCTGGACCCCAATTAACGCTTTGCTCTTTTCGCGCTTACACTTTACGTCGAGCGAAGCGCGGAGGCCGGACAGCGGGTCGTGGATCTACAAATCAAAAACTCTATTCTCGCCGTTGCAGCGATCTGCGTCGCCATGTTGCTCATCGCGATGGGGAAACTGCCCTACAGCTACTATCAATTCTTGCGGTGGATTGTCTGTGCGTCCTCTCTCTGGTTCCTGCTCTATGCGATCAAGCACAGGGCTCTGGGTATCGCCCTTGTGTTGGGCCTGTTGGCTGTCACCTATAACCCGCTCGCGCCGATCCGTTTTGGACGAGGGACATGGGCTGTTGTCAATGCCGTCAGTGCCCTGGCGATCGCTTTAATCGCTGTATCGGTCGTGTGGTTGTCTCGGGGATCAGACCAACAGGCACGCGATGGGCTCGCCCATCCGAAAGACCCGAATTCTCGTCAGAGAGACGACGATGCTAACGCCTAGTCGTTGGACGCGCGTCGCGAGCCTCATTAGCACCATCATCTAGTGCCCTAATATCATTTTCTCCACGAGTGTCCGAGCAAGTCTCGATATCTATCTGACTCCTGTGGAAGGTCACCAAATTGATCAACCAGTCGATCAACTACTGATGCGTCGGAAGATTGCCAGACGAGGTTGTTGTAGTAATGGAATTTCGTCGAGTGTCCTGAACCGAGTTTTACGCCAAGTTTGACGGTAACGACCCGATCAGCGGGCGTCGCAACCTTTTTGCCACCACCAAAATCAAGTTCCTCGCTGCCCTCAATCCACCCACGAGGCGTCAAGTGCCACTCCGTCCACTCATTGCTTGCAGACATGTTTTTTCCTTCTCATGGAACCGCGACGGCGATGGCCCACGTGTTTCCCGATGGTTTTCGCCACCGCCATCGCGGGAGTCAACCAAAATGACCGCTTGGTTTGGGCAAAATTATGGCACACCTGATGTATAGGGTCGGCAAAGAGACAATCTACTTTTTCTTTGCTGCCCTCGCCTTCACTGGACATCCATATTCTTTTTTTCGTGGTTGCCCAAGGTCTAGTCTAGGCGTGCTTGAGGATTGCTAGCGCACTTCACGCGTCAACTACACGCAGTTTTCCTGCGATATCGCATCTAACTTAAGTTGCTTCATATCTTCGAGTCCCTGAAAATAATGACACGCTTTGTGAATCGCGCCCTTCAGCTCGTCATAATCCAGACCCGGTGGGAGTTTCTCCTCGTTTGCGGACCTGCTCCTCTTGTCGTGACGATAGCGAAACGTCTGGCCGGTTGGATCATGCTGATGAAAGAAATCTACAATCTGGCGAACTAAGTCAATAGGCCCACCGTGTCGCTCGGACTCTGCGAAAACGACACAGATCAGTTCCTCCGCCGTGTCCCAAAGTTTCTCCAGATCGTGGCATCCCAAGACATCCTTTTCGATGTGCATGGAGTGCCCGCGAACCGAAGTCCTGAGCAAGGGTTCGAGTTCGCTAATAGTCTGTTTGATCCGTACTTCCAAATAATGACGGTATAAGAAGAGCATGGGGATATAAACCCCTTTGTATGGCGCGTCACGATCGTTCATGAGTCGGTCGGCCAGGATATCGCCGGCATGTCTGAAGGACTCAACATAAGCCGAGTCCCAGAGCATTTCGTGCCTTTGACGGCGGATCAATCGAAACATCGAATTGAGGGGCATCGAAAACTCCTTTCACGCTATCTACGCGACTACTGACGTAAAGGTTCGTGGTCGAACCCGGTCCAACCGAAGAACGTAGTCTTAAAGAACACCGGTGAGCAAAGTCGAGGCTTGAGGGACAAGAACCCTTTTCCGGCCAGCCGAACGATCGGCAGGGCCCAGCACCCTGCGCGCTCCACGATCCACCCAAGCATACTCGGCCGACCCACCTTCGCGTAGCGACGAAAAGCCAATAAATGACGCCCCGCCCGCCCATCCGCCTTCGCTTATCCGGTTTTGGAGTTTTGGCCCTTTCAGCCAAGGGTTCGACTTTTCGGCGTTTTGGCGTTTTCTTCCTTGCCTTCTCCAAATTCCGCGCTATAGTGTTTGGTAATAGTTAGGTCATGCGATTAGAGGGCGTCCCTCAATCGCCAGCGCTTTTTCCGCGCGCCGGCTCGATGGAAAGATTCTGGCTCATGGCTAACGGCTCAAGGCTTATGGCTCCTCGAAGAAATTCAGCTTCCCAACTTGAATCCACCTTGAATCCGCCGAACTCCACCCCCGTTTTTCACCCCGCCAACGCGGGAAATTCACGAAATTCAGGCCAATTCAGCCAACCCTTTTTTTTCTTGAATTCAACCTCCCGCCCCCCTGGCCTCGGCTTGGTCGGCCTCCAATTCCGCATTCCGGCTGGAGTTTACCCGCCGTGGCGGGCGTTCCGCATTGGGGTGTTCCGCCTTGTTTCGCCTGGTTTCACCAAACAAAAAAATGTCACCCCCGTTCCGCTGCTCCCAATCCGAAATCCGCAATCCCAAATCCGAAATCGTGCTCGTCCGTCATTACCTGCGAGCCCTGCGCCTCTGCGTGAGCTTTTGGGGATCGTCCCAGCAAATCTCAGCCAGTTACGCCTATGAGAGTTTTCTTGACAGTCGACAAGGTCTAATACCGATAGTGCTCCGACTTAAACGGCCCGTCCACGGGGATGCCGAGGTACTCCGCCTGCGTCGGCGTCAACTTCGTCAGCTTCACGCCGAGCTTGTCCAGGTGCAGCCGGGCGACGCGCTCGTCCAGGTGCTTGGGCAGGGTATAGACCTTTTTCTCGTACCGCTTCTGGTTTTGCCAGAGCTCGATCTGGGCGATGACCTGGTTCGAGAAGCTGTTGCTCATCACGAAGCTGG
>CAYMXF010000275.1:0-4819 GCA_964393935.1 uncultured Planctomycetaceae bacterium | reverse complement strand
CCTTCAAGATCGCGCCGGATACGGACGGCGACGGCGTGGCCGACGACCATGACAATTGCCCGAACTCCCCCAATGCCGATCAGGCCGATCCCGACGGCGACGGCAAGGGCGATGTCTGCGACAACTGTCCGAATGCAGTCAACGCGGACCAAGCCGATGCGGACGGCGACGGCAAGGGCGACGCCTGCGACAACTGCCCGAGCACCCCCAATGCCGATCAGGCCGATCCCGACGGCGACGGCTTCGGCGACGTCTGCGACAACTGCCCCACGGTCGCCAATAACGACCAGGCCGATGCCGACGGGGACGGCGTGGGCGACGCCTGCGACAACTGCCCGGCGGTCAACAATGCGGATCAAGCGGATGCGGACGCCGACGGCGTGGGCGATGCCTGCGCGCCCGTGCCGCCCCCGGCGGCGGGCTGCTGCGCACCCGGCGTTTTCCCCGTCGCGGGACTGGCCCTGCCCGCCTGCTTGATCGGCTGGCGGCTGCGCCGGCGTTCAAGACGGCGGTGAAACGAACGTTCGACGTGGACAAGCCGCGAAACCTGGCGAAAAGCGTCACCGTGGAATAACGCACTTACGGTCCGGCGCCTCAAATCAACTCCAGAAAGCCGACTCGCCGGCCAAACCGCGGTCAAATTCTGCCGGCGCGCAAGTTGTCGCTCGTTCCTCGAGCCAGTCGGCTAATGAGTGCTATTGCACGGGGTTCAGGGCTCGCGATTTCATCTCACCGGCGGATTGGAGGAGGGCCTGCTTATCGACCGGTTGGGCGGGCTGGAGGACGAACGTGTCCAGCGTTCGGTCGTCGTGGACGGTGAAGGGCATCAGGCACTCGGTGAAGAGGTCGATGCCGGGTATCTCATACCAGGGGGTGTTGATCTTGTGGTTCGTGCGGACGGCTTGGTAGCCGGGCTTGCGGATGACGATGTCGTAGTCGCCGTACCAGGTGAAGGGGACGCGGACGGGGGATTTGCCGACTTCTTCGTCGTTGAGCAGGACGGTCGCGCCTTCGGGCTCGGTGTTGATGGAGACGGTTCGCTCGATGCAACCGGCGGTGAGGAGCAGCAGGGGGCAGAGAATAATCATGAGTCTGTTCATGGAGGATAGTTTATTGGCTTGCCGGTAGTGCGTCGAGGTAGGCTTGAAGGATTTTTTGAGCGGCAATTCGGTCGGTCAAGCCCCGGCTTTTGCTTTTGCGCGGGGTCACACCGGCCTGTTCAAGGGTTTCATCCGCGGCGAAGGAACTCAGCCGTTCATCGTGGAGATGCACGGGCTTGCCGGAAACCTTGGCGAGTTGGTCGGCGAAATTTCGGGTCAGTTTGGTTTGGGTGCTTTCGCCGTCGTTCATGCTGAGGGGCAGGCCGACGACGATGACGCCGACTTCTTCTTTTATTGCGAGCTGTGAAACCGCCCCGGCATCGTCAGTGGTGTTGCCACGGCCGGGCAGGGTCTTCAGCGGCGATGCTATGCGGGTCTCGGTATCGCCGACGGCGACGCCGATGCGTTTCGTTCCGTAATCGATGCCGAGGATGCGGGACATTGCTGGCCGGCCGTTACGAGTATTTGTCCCCGTGGCGTTGTTGCAACTGGGCAACGAGGTCTTTGATTTTTTCGATCTGATCGCGGCGGCAGACAAGGGTGGCGTCGGGGCTATGGACGATCACGAGGTCGTCGACGCCGACCGCGGCGATCAGGTGGTCGTCCTCGCTGACGAGGATATTGCCGCGCGCGTCGAGGGTCGCGGTCCGCGGCGCGGTCAGCGTATTGCCGGCGCGGTCGACGCCGATGGCGCCGGCAATGGCCGTCCAGCTTCCCAGGTCGAGCCACTCGAGATCCATCTCCAGGACGAGGACGCGCGGGGCCTTCTCCATCACCGCGAAGTCGATGCTGATTTTCTGAAGCTGCGGATAGAGTTCTTGCGCGAGGCGCGTTCCGTCGGGCATGGACCACGCGGCGGAGAGACGTTCGGCGATTTGGAGCGTCGCGGGCAGTAGGCGGCGGAGCTTTTCGATGATCGTCGCCGTGCGCCAGACGAACATGCCGCTGTTCCAATAATATTGACCGGAGGAGATGTAGCGCTGGGCCGTCGCGAGGTCGGGCTTCTCCTTGAAGGAGCGGACGGCGAAGAAGCCGGGGCGGATCATCTCGCCGCATTCGATGTAGCCGAGACCGGTGAGGGCGGACGAGGGCTTGATCCCGAAGGTGATGAGCGCGTCCGCCTCGCGCTCAGCAGCCTCGTAACCGCCTCGGATGGTCTCGACGAATTTCTCGGTCGGCCGGATCAAGTGGTCGGCCGTAAAGACTCCCATGATCGTGTCAGGGTTTTGTTTATGAAGGAGTGCAGCGGACAGGGCGATGGCGCTGGCCGTGTCACGGCCGACGGGTTCGCCGATGAGGTTCTTCGCAGGCAGGGCGGGGAGTGCTTTTGCAATGGCGGGCCCATGCTCGGCGAGGGCGATGACATAGATATCTTCGGCGGGCAAAAACCCCCGAAGACGCTCAAAGGCCGCTTCGAGAAGACTGCGGCCGTCGAGAAGACGGAGGAGCTGCTTGGGGCGGCGGCGGCGAGAGAGGGGCCACAATCGTGTCCCTGATCCGCCGGCCATGATTACCGCACAACGTCGCATGGGCTATTCCATGATATACAATGAGACGTGTTCGGCGGCAAAGGCCCGTTCGCCGTAGTCGTTGAAGCGAATGCGCACATACAGGGAGCGGCCGCGGGGTTCGATCCGCAAGACCTGGCCTTCGCCATATTCCTCGTGGCGGACGCGCAGACCGGGGTAGAGACCGGCCGCGGCGGGGATCGAGCCCTCCTCGTTGAAATGTCCGAGATGAGCGGTGCTGCGATCGCGGTCCTGCTCGAAGGTCTCGCGCTCGACTTCGTCTTCCGGCAATTCGCGGAGGAAGGGCGAGGCGAGAGTCCGCTCGGTGATGCCGCGGAACATTCGATAGCGGGCGGAGGTGAGCGTCAGCTTTTCCTGGGCACGGGTCATCCCCACGAAGCAGAGACGGCGCTCTTCTTCGATTTCACGGGGATCGCCGCGAAGCGCGCGGCTATGGGGCAGCAGGCCTTCTTCCAGGCCGACGATGTAGACGATCGGGAACTCGAGGCCCTTGGCGGTGTGGAGCGTCATGAGCGTGACGGGCCCGCCGGCCAGATCGACGGCGTCGAGGTCGGTGACGAGGCAGATTTGCTGGAGCCACTCTTCCAGCGAGCCGTCGGGATTGTCGGCGTCGTATTGATGGGCGGCGCTGGCCAACTCATAGACGTTGGCGAGCGGTTCGTTGTCGATTTCGCCCGCGGCGGCGAGGGAGGATTCCAGGCCGGATTTCTTAAGCACGGCGTCGACGATGCCTTGCACGGGGCGGCGCGGCAGGACACGAAGCTCGGCGAGTAGCGCGGCGAAGGCGGCAAGTTTTTTTCCGGCTCGGGCGATGGGCGTGCTGTTTTCCGCGCCGGCCTGGGCGAGGGCCTGATCGAAGGTCTGGCCCTGGTCGCGCGCGAGGGTCTTCAATCGATCGATCGTCGTCTTGCCGATGCCGCGCGAGGGGGTGCCGATGGCGCGGAGAAGGGCCGTCTCATCCGCGGGGTTGACGATGGCGCGGACATAGGCAAGGACGTCCTTGATTTCTTTTCGTTCGTAGAACTCGACGCCGCGGGCGACTTGGTAAGGGATTTTCGCGTGGCGCAGCTCGTCCTCGACAACGCGGCCCAGGGCGTTGACGCGGTAAAAGATCGCGACGTCGCCGCCTTGCCCGCCGGCGTCCAGGTGGGCGCGAATGTCCTCGGCGATTTTTTCGGCCTCCTGGCGCTCATCCTCGCAGGACCAGACGCGGACGGCGGCGCCTTGCTCACCGTCGGTCCAGAGGTCTTTGTGATTGCGCTCGGTGTTTTCGGCGATGAGCTTTGAGGCGGCCGACAGGATCGCGCCGGTGCTGCGGAAGTTTTGCTCCAAGCGGATCACGACGGCATCGGGATAGTCGTCCTCGAAGTCGAGGATGTTGCGGATGTCCGCGCCGCGCCAGGCGTAGATCGATTGATCGGGGTCGCCGGTCGCGCAGATATTTCGATGCGTCGTCGCCAGTCGCGTGGCGATCAGATATTGGGCGCGGTTGGTATCCTGATACTCGTCGATCAATAGATACTTGAAGCGACTGGACAACTCGGTGCGGGCCGCTTCATTTTCATCCAGCATCAAGGCGACGCGCATGAGCAGGTCGTCGAAGTCGCAGCCGCCTTGCTCGGTGAGGCGCTCTTGATACTTGGCGTAGATGCGGGCGAGGGTGCGGCTGCTGAAGTCGGTCGCCTCCGCCTCGAAGCGCTGCGGCGTAAACATCTTGTTCTTGGCGGCGCTGATGGCCTGCTCGGCGGCGCGAGGGGGCCAGTTCTCCAGGCTGAGGCCGCAATCGGCGATGGTCTCGCGGAGCAGGGCGCGGCGGTCGGATTCGTCGAAGATCGTGTAGTTAGGGTTGATGCCGGCGGCGGAGGCGTATTCGCGAAGAAGCCGCGCACAAAGAGAATGGAACGTATGAACCCACATGCGGCCGGGCATGCCGAGCGAGCCGATCCGTTCGCGCATCTCGCCGGCGGCCTTGTTGGTGAAGGTGATGGCGAGGACCTCATCGGGGCGGGCGGCGACGGCGGTGATGTAGGCGGCCCGGCGGGTGATGACGCGGGTCTTGCCGGAACCGGCCCCCGCGAGGACGAGGAGGGGGCCGTCGATATGGGTGACCGCCTGGCGCTGCGGGCCGGTCAGGGAATCCAAGAGGGCGTCCGCGGACATCTTGAAAAGGTATAGTTGATCGGCGGGGCG
>CAYMXF010000274.1:0-4821 GCA_964393935.1 uncultured Planctomycetaceae bacterium | reverse complement strand
CAAGAGTTCTTCGACCTGCCGCCGCATCGCCTCCAGGCTCTCCATCTGCTCTTCGTTGGCGAATCGCGCCAGCTCGTCCATGTTGACGACGTAAAGCTTTGCGTTCTTTGCCGCCTCCTTGAGTTGCGCGATCAACCGGTCGATCGTCTCCAATTCTTCTTTGATCTCCAACGCCTTGGGCACATCCATCGGCTGCCGGCCGGTGAACTTGTATTTGGAGGAAAGCTTCTCGACTTCGTATTTCTCGCCGAGCCGCTCGATGATCTGGAGAAGCTTCGACGCGAAGGTTTGAGGATCGGACCTCGTCGCGTTCTCTTGTTTTGGCGTTTTGGCGTTTCGGCTTTTCGGCGTTTCGTCCGCTTGATACCAAAGCCGTTCGAAGTCGATGACCTGCTCGTCACGGACGGCCCGGTCGAACAGCTTTTGGACTGGTGGCGGGGGAACTGCGTTGCGAACGGCCTGTTGATAGGTCCCGTCCGCTTCGTTTTGGGCGTGCGTTGTTTCGTACGTTTCGAGAATCCTCCGCTTGCGTTCTTCGAGCATGGCGAGCAGCGACGAGAGACTCGGTCCCAGTCCGACGATCTGCGAAGGGTCCAACTCGATTGCCTCTGCCAACTCCTCCGGAGTGAGTTCTCCCAAGGAGCCATAGGCGAGCATGTGCTCGAACGCCGGCGTGACCAGATCGGGTGCCTCCGCCGCCGGCATCGGAAACCGCACGGGGTCGTAACCGAGATAGGTATGGACGATCCCGCCGGATTGCTGTTTATCGCGCTTCGTCATTCGTCCACGGGTATCTTCTCCGACGGGATCCACAGTACCTTGCCGTCGCGCCAGACGGCAATGGAATTGCCCAATCGCTTGTGCCGACGCAGGGCTTCGCGAACCGCTTTTTTTCCGGCCTCGTCGATAGGAGTACCTTCATCGAAGACCTTAGAGATATCTTTACCGTTAATTTTCTTCATCGTAGGCTGCCTTTTTCAACTTCTCCCAGCTGGCGATGTCAAGGACGACTTCGGTTTGCGTCCCCTCGCCTTCCGCGATCAACTGTGGCCCGCCAACATCTGAATTATTATACACTCGCCAGTGCTTTGCCAAAGGTTGATATAGCTTAAAGAAATTTGTCAATCCTCTCGAATATCTGCGACGGATCGTCTCTTCCGGTACGGCATGGCCTCCGTCGCGGACACGCCCTTGGACACGAGCGACGGCCGCTTCCGCATTCGGAAGCCAGTAATAGACCAGGTGAAATTCGTATCCAGCCTCGATAAGCCCTTTAATCCATGGTGCGAACGATCGGCTGGCGAGCGTCGTTTCGAATGCGAAGTTTGCTCTGGAGTCGGCTAATTCCTGCAATCGCCCCAGCATGATGCGACCGGCGGCCAACGCGACTCTATCAGGCTCGAAAGCGGATAGCCCCTTCGCAATAGTGTCTGCATTTACGAACTCATCAACTTGTAGCGCTCCTTGCAGAACAAGGGGAGCGGCCGTCGATTTCCCTACCCCATTCGGCCCGCCGATCACAATAACATGCGGCATAGACCACTACGTACTCCGTCGATTCAAGAATCCTTACGTCGTGTACGATATCCGCCCATGCGTCGTCGAGCGAGAGGTCATTTTGTGAGCACGGAGACCGTCAAGAACGGATTCTACAGAAGCCCTACGCGGCATGAACGGTGTGCATGGTTGCCATCGGCGACGGAACGGATTCCCCATGGCTTTGAAGTGATTCGATGTGCAGGCGCACGGCCTCCTCAATCATCCGTCGGGCCTCGTCCGCCGTATCGCCGCAGGAGACACAGCCGGGTAAATCCGGCACGTAAGCGGAGTAACTGCCATCGTTCGCCTTTTCGATGATCGCGAGATAATCCATGTCGCGCCTCACTTGAGTCTTGCCTGCTCCATTGGGGCCAGCCAGCACGAGGACGCACGGAGAGTTATCTGGCCGCGATGAAATAAAACTCACTGGTTCGATGCTTTTCACACCCGACTAGCTTACCCGCTCATAATCATAGCGAAAACAAAACTCAGCTGGTATACCTCGTCCGCATGAACAACGATGGCCCTAGCGGACTAGGCGTGCTTGGCGCAACGGCCCCTGTCGCGTTAGAATTAGTACGTCCGCCGATCGGATTTGCGATGCAACGCGTAGTCCGATGACGGTGGTCCGGCCGTACCGAGGCAAGGCCGTAATCGCTGCCGTGTGCCGGCTCGCCATCAGCTATTGCGCCTAAGGCGATGTTTTGGGTGGGTCAGAGCCGTTGCAAACACGGAAACTCGGACGAGCGCCGCCGGGTTGCACCGGCGGCGTTCTCGTTTGACATGGACCACTTCGATTCAAGTGCTCGTACTCGGTAGTTGTGCTGTCACGTGTTAGGTGGTGGGCTCAACTTCGCGAGTGTTTGGTCCTTGCGTCGGCCGGCGTCGAGTTCGTCAATGAAGTAGCAAATCGCATGCCGCGCCAGTTCACGTACGTTTACCAGAAACGGTTGGGGGTGAGTGTCAGCCGAAAGGAACAAAGACGCGTACGGCCCATCGCTGATTCTCTTTCTCGGTGTTCCTGGCTCCTCGGGCATCCCAACGTTCGGCTTATCCTCGATCAACGAAAGTAACTCTTCTATCGGCATTGAACCATGCCCGGTCTTGGAGCGAATTCGGAAAAGCTTGCGAACAAACTCTCCCGCCTGCGTTGGCGACACCATCTTCTGAGCACGACCCGCCAAAACCCCTTCGCCGTGTTTATCCTCACTCAGAAGTAATGCCTCAATCGTGGCGTCGTACAACATCAAATTGACCAATGACTGTGTCTCGCCGGTTCTATTCGACCAATTCCGGTCAGCGGTGCGAAACAGCTCGTCCGCGATTCTCAAATGGTCCGCTGGCGGAGCGCCCGTCTGACCAGACTTGAGCTTGTCGTATTTCGGCTTGAATGTGCGATACAAGTCAGCGTCTTCGCTTTTGATACTGTAAGATGCCGGCGGAGGGCCGGTTCCTGGGGATTCGGGCTCGTTGTAAATCACCCGCTGGATCTGGTGGCCCGTCTGCACATGCCCGGCGGGACGCATGTAATACTGAATCGGGCGAATAGGCGCTGCCGCCGCTTTCAAGAGGTTAAGCGGCCGCAAGAGATCGGCGATTAGGACTTCGCAGCCCGCATAGGCATCCTGCGCCGCAAGCCCGCATCGGGCTAACATTTCTTCGAGTTCGCCTACGCCTCTCGTCTCATTCCAGACGATCCACGGACACTGTGAATAGTCGCTGAATCGCGCCTCCTCCAACTTAGAAATGGGTGGATCATCGCAGCCCCTCAACAGTTTGCGTATTTCGCTCTCCGAAAGGCGCCGGACTTTGTACTTGCCGAAATCTATCGAGTCGGCATCTGTGGTTGCCCAGTCGAGCATGCACAGATACGTGTCTTCATGCGTCATAACGTAGCTTCGCTTTCTGTCCGTCACTACGTCTGGTAGCTCACCCTGCCATGCTTCGTCGAGCGAGAGATCTTCTCGTGCGCGTGGAGCCCGGCCAGAACGAACTCTACGCAGCAGGCCCGCATCGCCGGGTCGTCGGAGGGGTTGATCTCGAACGCCTTTTCCCAGGCGGGGGGGACGCGTTTGAGACGCTCCGCGTAGGCGCTCGACGGCAGCAGGTCGCCGACCTCGATCTTCACGCCCTTGCCGAAGATCGACGCGATCTCCTCGAACCCGTGTTTGTCGCAATACTCGTCGAAAACCTTCTTGACCGCCGCGACCTGCACAGCCTCCAACACTTGTTCCTCGCTGTGTTGGTGGCTGCTCATCTGGTCCAGTTCCAGCTTGCCCATCGAGGAGGTGGCCAGATGCCCGAGGTCGCTGATCCTCGGTACGGCGGACGGCTCGCCGAGCAGCGCCGCCCGCCGCCGCGCACTGGCGATCATCGTTCGATAGTTGGCGATTGAAAAGCGCGCGCTAACTCCGGACGCCGCATCGACAAAATCCGAGCCCCGGGCCTCGATCGTGATCTGTTCGCAAATCTCCTTCATGAACAGCGGCACGCGTACCGGAAATTGCCCATCGAGCGTCACCCCCGCTTCTTGCTCCATGATAGCGACGCCCGTCTCGCGCTCGCGCGGGTAATGCGTTCGGATCAGCGAGCCGATGCGGTCCTTCAACTGCGGGATCACCTTGCCGCTGCGGTTATAGGTTGCCGGGTTCGCCGAAAAGAGGATGACGATGTCCAAATCGAAGCGGATGGGATAGCCGCGAATCTGCACGTCGCGCTCTTCGAGGATGTTGAACAGCCCGACCTGCACGAGTTCGTCCAGCTCCGGCACTTCGTTCATGGCGAACAGGCCGCGGTTCATCCGAGGGATGAGCCCGAAGTGCAGCGCCTCCTCTGCGGACATGCTAGTGCCGGCTGCTAGTTTTGACGGGTCGATCTCGCCGATCACATCGGCGAACTTGGTCCCTGGCGAAAGCCGTTCGGCGTAACGGGCCTCGCGCGGCCACCACTCGATCGGTGTGCGGTCGCCTTCGGCGGCGATGATCCGCTTGGCGTTGGTACTGATCGGCCGTAGGGGGTCGTCGTGCAACTCGCTGCCGGCGACATACGGAATCTCCGGATCGAGCAGGCGGACGAGCCCGCGCATCAAGCGGCTCTTGGCCTGGCCCTTTTCGCCGAGAAAGAGTATGTCGTGCTTGGCGAGGATGGCCAGGCAGATCTCGGGGATAACCGTGTCGTCATAGCCGATGATGCCGGGGAAGAGTTCCTCGTGGGCGGCGAGCGCCCGCAGCAGATTGTCGTAAAGCTCCTGCTTGACGCTCTTGGATTGCCAACCGGAGGCGC
>CAYMXF010000273.1:0-4833 GCA_964393935.1 uncultured Planctomycetaceae bacterium | reverse complement strand
CCGGGGTGAGCCTTTGGGCCTTTCCAGGCCAACGGCCATCCTGTCTCCCTCGCGCACGGCCGAGACGATCAACGATTGGTATGGATAGAGAGATGCCTCGCGGGGGGACGCCGAAGCGGGCGTCATTCGACGCAGTTCGATCCACTGCGTCGGAAGTACGGCGGGATTCGGGACGAGATCGCCTGGAAGTTTGACGGTCAGATGATCGACATCGCGCTGGTCGAGCGTGCCCGTGAATTTTTGATTCCCGGTATCGACACAGACAAAGAGGACATGCATGCCCAGGAACTGGTCGTTGAAGAGTTGGGTGGATTGATAAAAGCGGCTGGCGGGTGAGAAGCCGTCGATCCAACTATCCTGAATCTCGATGCGCCGGATGCCGAAGACGGCGGCGACGAGCAACCCGGCATAAAGGACGAGGACGAGGTGTCTGCGAGCCATCAGGGTCCGGCCGAACGCGGCGAGCATGGCGGTGGAAAAGTGGACAGGATTTACAGGATGAACAGGATTTGGATTGGACTTGTTCATCTTGTGCATCCTGTCCATCTTCTCTGCGTTCTCTGCGCCTCTGCGTGAGGTTCCGCCATCGAAGCGGCGAGGATGGACCATGACGGCAAGGGCGGGCGTGGCGGTGAGGGCCCAACCCATGCAGATCATGGAGCCGAGGGCGGTGAAAAGCCCGAAAGCGCGGACGGGAGCCAGAGGGGAAAGGGCGAACGAGAGAAAGCCGATGGCGGTCGTGACCGAGGTCATGGTCACCGGTCGCCAGACTTCGGTCATAGCGGCGAGCATGGCGGTGCGTGCGGTCGTGCGTGCATCGAAGGACTCGTGGTGCAAAGAACTGGGGCCGAGCTGCACGAGGTTGCGGGCATAACGACCGAAGATGTGAACTTCGTCGGAGACACCGGTAGCGGTGAGGATGACGGGGATGACGGCGGTGGTGAGGTAGATCGGCACGCCGCACCAGCCCATGAGGCCGAAGACGATCGTCAGGCAACAGACGGTCTTGAACCAGGTAAAGGCCGCCGCGGTGAAGCTTCGAAAGGCGACGATAAAGACAAGGGTCATCACGGCGATGGCGACCGGCAGGAGGCCGACGTGACCGGCGATCCAGAGACGCAGGTCCCCTATATTTTTGGGCAAGCCACGAAGCTTTTCGGCGCGCCCGGTGAAATCATGGCCGAGGAGCCGGACGGGGACGCCGAGATCTTCAAGGATGTGCGTTCCGAGGAGAGATTCAGCGACGGGAGCGCCGGTAATGTGAATCTCGTCGGGGGTGATAGGGTCGAGGCCGTCGAGGACACTCCGAATTCGGGAATAGAAGGCGAGGCGGTCGGCGTCGTTGGGGACCTTGATGTAGATCGCGGTGGCTTTTTCGTCAGCGGAGACGAGGGTGCCGTTGTAGAGCTTGATCTTGTTGATATCGTCGCGAAGGGTGGAAAGCTCGGTGGGCGACTGCGGCAAGGGATCGAGCAGCGTGAGGAAGTGCAGCGTGCCGGGGCGAACGCGGTGGCTCTTTTCCGTGGCCAGACTGAACACGTCAGTGAGCTTGAGTCCATCCAGCGTTTGCAATCGTTGCGTAAGTTCACTGACCCTGCGAAGGGTCTGCGCGTTGTAAATGCCTCCGACGGCATCGTGTCGGAGGAGAACAATGATCGAATCGGTGAGCCCGAATTCCTTACGGATGGCGCGATCCTGTCGCACCTCGGGGGCATCGGCGGGGACAAGGGCATGTCCATCGGTTCGGAGCCTGAGGCGTGCGATTCCCGGCGCCGAAACGAGTGTGGCTAGCATCGCCAGGAGCACAATCCTTCGCGGGTGATCGATGGCGAAGCGGCTCAAGACGAGCATGTCCGGAATCCTTTCGATCAGTCAGACTCGTTTGAGCTGATGGCCGCTTTGGCCCTTGACACGGAAGTTGTGTCAAGGGCTTCGGCCCGCGGCAGCGCGGCGGCATTCGGTTCGACGGCGGCGTCGCGACGAACGAGGAAGGGTATTTTTACTCGTACTCGAAGGAGTCGCCAATACTCCGCCTCCCGTTGCAGGCCGGCGCGAGCCGCGGCCCAACGCAGGAGCGGAAGCGTGGCACAGAGCATGAAGAGCGAGTAGAACGGCGAATAGCGGACCTCCATGTAGCGGAGGATGCCGTCCAGGACGGCGATGGAAAAGCCCCACGCCATGCGGCCGCGCGGAGTGGGCGGCGAGGCCTTGGGGTCGGGCAACATGACGAAGGTAAAGAGGGCGAATTCAGCGCCGGTCATGGGGCCGAGGGCGAAGATCAATCCACCCTGACCCGCGGCCATTCGCGCCAAACTCATGACCACATACCCGCCGATCCAGGCCAGCACCAGCTCCAGGCGGCGAATCCGCCTCATCATCAAAAGGCCGAGGAAGATGATGGCGACGGCGATGCGATAATCGGCGCCCCATTGCGAACCCGGCGCAATCGTGGCAATGTGCGGGCAGAGGAGCAAGGCCATCACCAAGCCGAAGTTCGACGGGTTGAAGAAGTGGCCGGTGCGGCTGCGAACGAGGTATTTGGAGAGGATGCCCCAAGCGGCGGCAACGACGAAAATGCGTCCATCGTAGCTTTCGAGGAGGATACCGATGCTAAGGGCCGTGAGGTAGGCACTGAGGGGGACGATGATTTCATGCCGCAAAAACAGAGCGATGAGAAAGTCCAATCCGCAGGCCGTCAAGAGCGTGATGGCGAGCTGCCAGGGATCGCGGTTGAAGTAATAGGATGTGGCGCCGAGGACCACCCAAAGCGTCTGCGCGGCGGCGACCGTGATGCGCGGATCCTTGAGTGACGGGACGACGAAGGTGAATCCTTGGTGTGTTTTCATGACGGGTCCCACATGATTCGCAGGTCGGTCATGGGTTCGTCGAGCGCGGCGCGGGCGCGGTCGAGTTCTTCCTCGAGACGATCGAGGATTTCCTCGTCGCGCCAGGCGTAGCGGCGGCGGACGGCCTGCTGAACAGCGCCGTCGCGGCAGAGATTCTGGGCCAACTGCCACCAAGACCGCGCATTGTTGAGCCTGCCGACCTTGACGTAGGAGTCGCCGAGGGCGATGGCGAGCGTGGCTTGCAAGCGCGGCGAACCGACTTTGATCCGTCGGCCGACGGCGATGCAGCGGGAGATGTCTTGCACGGCGGCGTCAGGAGGCGTCTTGTCGGCCTCGGGCCAGACCAGCCGTGACGGTCGGTGCAGGTGATTGAGACCGCGGGCGTAGAGCGCTGGAACGTAGTGCGTGTTCGCTTTGTCGAGAACGGAGGTCAGGACCTTGACGCTTTCAACGCTGGCCGGCGCTTTGATTTCCAGGGGCTGGAAAAGCAACATCAGATCGACCCAGGCGAGCGCGAGGCTAAGCTTCGCCTCACGCGTCGGGTGGTCCTTGGACAAAGCCTCGAAAAAGGCGATCGGTTCTTTATCGAGATAGGCGGGGAAGGTGGGAGTCGGATTCACGCCCCGCTTCGATGTGTTGAGAAAGTCGCGCCGGAGGCGGAAGGCGGTCATCCGATAGGCGTTCGCCAGCACGAGGTTTTCGGGATCGAGGCGGATGCCGCTTCGCATCGTTTCAAGCCCTTCTTGTGGGCGGCCTTTTGCAACCAGGGCCAGTCCTTGGCAGACGAGTCGAGCGGCAGGAGGTAAGGCCGCGGCGGACTGTGAAGCATGGATGGCGTCGTCCAGTTGCTTCATTTCAGCCAACCCGCCAAGTCCGGAGGCGGCGAGGGATACGTCCACCGGAACGGACGGCAGATCGAACAGACCGACGCGCGACCACGCAACCACAGCGAGGCCGGCCACAAGGACCAAAGCCGCGAGCCATCCAGACTTGATCACACCGCGGTGTATGTTTCGAGTCATTTCATGACCACAGGTTCGCCCATCTCAATCCACCGTACGTGGTGACCGATCAGCGAGCGGGCTTTTTCGCCGAGCAGTTCTTGCGATCTCCCGCTGGGCCACTCGACGGTGATACGCTCGGTTGCGAGTGGATCGGGCACGCCGAAGTGCACCGGATACTCGGATTGGGAGGCGAAGCCCATTCCGCCTTGGACTTCGCGCATCAAGCGACCGGTACGGGTCATGAGCATCACCCGGGCACCGACGGCATCCGCGGTGGAGGCCAATCCGCGGCCACCGACGTTGACCCCGAGGTCCGGCATCCCCACCAGCTTGATCCTGAGAAACGACGCGCGCTCGGGCAGTTGGGATCGATTCACGTAATAACAACTGGGGGCGTTTTGATTGGCGACGTAGATGTCGAGCCTGCCGTCGAGATCGAAATCCGCCAGGGCGACCGCGCGGCCGTTATCGGTGTCGGTCATGCCGGCTTCCTCGGCGGCTTCGACGAATTCGGGATCGGCCTTCACTTTGTCGTGCTTGTGCGGCATTTGAATGAACAAACGACTGAGTTCGTAACCGGACAGATCACGGTCGCCCATGACCGGCCAGTCGCGCGCGTCGACGGTCTGATTCTTCGTCTGCGTGACCATCTCTTGAATTTGGTACCAGTACGTGCGGTCGGGATCGCCGGTCACAAAGCCGTTGACGGTGAAGAGGTCGAGGAGGCCGTCGTTGTTGAAATCGGCGAACTTCCCGGCCCAACCCCATCCGCCGTCCTGCACACCCGCCGACTTGGCGACGTTACGAAAGCCGCGTCCCCCGGGGCAGGCGGCATCGGTGCCATTGAGCCAGATCAAGTTGCCTTCGTCGGTCTTGTATCGGTGAGACAAGATGTTGGTGACGTAGATGTCGAGGTAGCCATCGTTGTTGACGTCGGCCATATCGACGTTCATGCCTTTCCACCAATCGTTGCCGATGCCGGG
>CAYMXF010000272.1:0-4840 GCA_964393935.1 uncultured Planctomycetaceae bacterium | reverse complement strand
GATTCACACGATTAACGAGATGAAGTACATCCTGTAAATCTTGTAAATCCTGTCCGATTTCTCATTCCCCCAGCCGCTCCGGCATGTCCGCGATCACGTAGGCCGTGACCGCCGTCGATGCGACACACTGCGACAACTCCTTCGGATCGATCTTGTCCAGCGTGTCCGCCTGGGTATGGTGATAGTCGAAGTACGTCGAACCCTCGACGCCGAAGCCCATCAATACGACGCCGCCCTCCTTCATCGGGCTTACGTCGGCCCCGGAATGACCGACACTGACCTCCATCCGCCCGAGCGGCGCGAGCAGCTTCATTAAATCGACCAGTTGCCCCGCCGCATAGGTCTGACGCTTACCGTCCGCGCATTCGACGGAGTACCCATCGGGCCGAAAGGCGCCGGAGTCGGCCTCGATCGCCGCCACGTGCTTGGCCAGCTCCGCCGCGTGGTCCTTGGCGTACTGCTTCGCGCCGGCCAGGCCGTTCTCCTCGTTGGTCCAGAGCACGACGCGGATCGTTCGCTGCGGGATCATCTTCAGCTTCCGCAGAACGTTGATCGCCTCCATCGAAATGACGCAGCCGGCGCCGTCGTCCAGCGCGCCCTGCCCCACGTCCCACGAATCGATATGCCCGCCGATGACGACGACCTCGTCCGGCTTCTCGCGCCCGCGCAATTCGCCGATGACGTTCGCCGACGGGACAAGCCCCTCGTCCTTCGCCGACATCTTCAACGTCAGCTTTACGCTTTGCCCCCGCGCGGCGAGGCGGGCAATCATCTCGGCGTCCTCCGTGGCGATCGCCGCCGCGGGAATCTTCACCTGGGCGTCCCCATAGTCCATCGCCCCGGTATGCGGCGAACGCAGGCTCCGCGCCGTCACGCTCCGCACCAGGCACGCCACGGCGCCTTGTTTACTCGTGAGTATCGCGCCCTTATGCCGAAACCGGACCGCCGTTCCATAGCCTGAGCCCTTGTCCGGGTCATATTTCCGCATCGGGTTATTGAACAGGACGATCCGCCCCTTGGCCTTCTCGCCCGCCGCTTCGAGTTCTTTCTCGTCCCCGACGACGAGCACCTCGGCCGTGATGCCCTCCGCCGGCGTCCCCACCGACCCGCCCAGTCCGAGCATCGCGACCGTGTGCCGCCGCGGCTCGATCATCAAAAGCGACTCTTCCCCACGGACCCACCTTGGCACCATCACCCGCTCGGCGCGGACGTTCTCCTGACCGTCGGCCTTCATCGTCGCCACCGCCCATGCGATGGCTTTTTCCAATGACTCCGACCCGCTGATACGATGGCCGATCCCGTCGCACAGCGCCTCCATCTTTATCCACGCGTTGTTCCCCGCGAGCGCCGCGTCGATGATCTTCTTCGCCGCCTCCTCGTATTGCTTGCTCACCGGCTGGGTTGATGCCGGCGGATCAGCGTGGGCCTGGAGAGCGAAAACGGCACAAACGACGACGACGCACCACCGCCCAATGTGGATAGAGTTCATGGATGGCCTATTTGATAGATGACGACGACATCAAACACGGCGTGATCTTACTATGCGGCTAATAGCAGGCCAAGAACGCCGTTTCAGGGGGAACGGAGGAGGGGAGATGAGAGGGGCCCGGCGAGTTTGGCGTTGGCGTAGGACACGAAGTTCTGCTGCCAGCCCTTGACACAGCGGGTATCGCGTCACGACATCGGTCGCAAAGTGACCGCCGGGCTTCGCTCGGTCCGCTGTGTCAAGGGCCAGGCGTTGAACTCGGCGTCAGGTGCGGGGATGTAGTCGGCGATTTTTTGATCTCCTATGAATCATGACTGTCGTCGTTGAAGCTCAGTTTCGATGTCGCGAAGTTTGGATGCGACGGTCTTAATGCTCGTCATGGCGTCGTCGGCTAACAGCTTGGTCGACGCTATGATCCATGGCTCATTATCGTCCCGACCTACTTCGAACCAGTCCATCCACCGCGAGTAATTCTTGCTTCGATCCTTCAGAACATCGCAGAATTTCTTTCGAACGTTCTTTGGCCACTCGTAGCCCGAATGAAGCACTCGGTTTCTATACAGGAATAGCGCATAAATAATCTCTGCATCTAAATCGGAGATCGAGTCTGCATGACCGATCGCTTCAAGCAATTGCCAATATCCATCTGGAAGATTTTCCTTCGTCTTCTTATCTTTTTTGTCATAGTAGAATTTGGGATTCCACCTCTTGTCCTCGTCCATATCCGCCGTCCAGCGAATATGGCTTTTCGTGAGTTCCGTTTGTTGAAACATGTTTTGAAAGCGACCGAACGCACGAATGAACAAGAATTCAAACAACGGGCAGATTGCGCCGACGACAACCTGACTACAAGCCACGCTTACAAACTCCCTTGCGTAGGCAAGACCAGCAAAGACATCGCCCCCCCAAGGTTCAGGAAAGGTGGAATCTTTCAAAACGGCGTCTTTGTTATTCCGCCATGTATAGATGTTTTTGACAAGCTCGTTTATGGTCTCGAACGACGTCACAAGGTCAATACGCTCAGGTTCGCGGCCGAAATGCCAAAGCGCGCCTCCCATCATCATCACGTCGATCTCTTCGGTTTCCATCGAATCGATCCTCAATTGGAATCCCAGCAGACCGTACGGAGAGTCACGCCCCCACCGTCGCGCTGGCCGTCTCGCTCCACCCTTGACCTGCCGCCAAGACTCGTCGCTGCGCAACGGCGGAGATTGCTCGCGTCGGCCCGTCAAGGGCAGGAGGGCCGGGCCGGTCGGCTGCCGGGCCGCGTCTTAGACTGTGAAACCGACCCTGGGGCCTCAAAAGAGCGGTTTTAGGCGTCAAGCACCCATTCTATAAGACCGCAAACCAAGTTTGCAATACCACAAACACAACTTGCGGAACTGCCAAGTCAAATTGCAATACCGCCCATCTCACCGGCGGAACTATTCCACCGTCCCCGCCCCTCCTGGAATCGCCCCCTGGGCTCCAGGATTGACTCCCGGAGGTCACTGAATGAATGCGGGAGGTCCGTCATCGACTCCGGCCGGAGCCTAAACAGGTGGGGGATGGGAGGCTGATGGGACAGCCGCCGCCGCTCGGCGATTCGTACCGGTTCCTCTTGGTCAGTTCACGCGGGGCGCGATACAATGGCTGAACACGTCCCGGCGGCGGATTCCGGCAAGGTCCTATGGGTAATGTCGGAAAGGCAAGGAGAGAAACATGTCGCAACGAAGCTGTTCTTTTATGGTGTTGGTGGTTGCGGGGCTGGTTGCGGTCTGCGCGAGCGTAGCCTCGGCGACGATCATCATCGAGACCGTGCCGGTCGGCAACGCTGGCAACGATGCGGACACGCGGTACGGGACGCCCGGCTACGGCGCGGTGGACTACAGCTACCAGATGGGCAAGTACGAGATAACGGCAGGTCAGTACACGGAGTTCCTGAACAAGGTGGGCGGCGTTGACGCGTACGGGCTGTACAACACGGGTATGTCGAACACCAGCAACGCCAGCGGGATCACGCGGAGCGGCGGCGGGACCGTCGGCGACCCTTACACCTACTCGGTGGCGTCCGCTTTTGTCAATCGGCCGGTGAATTACGTTTCCTGGGGCGACTCGGCGCGGTTTGCCAACTGGATGTGGAACGGCCAGCCGATGGGGGCCCAAGGTTTGGCCACGACGGAGGACGGCTCATACTACCTCAACGGGGCGACGAGCGAAGCGGCCCTCTCGGCCGTGTCGCGGAAGCCGAACGCGACATGGGCGATTCCGACGGAGGACGAGTGGTACAAGGCGGCGTACTACAAGGGCGGCTCGACGAACGCGGGGTACTGGAGCTTCCCGACGAGCAGCGACACGCTCCCAGGGCGGGACATGGAGGATGTCTCGGGGAACAACGCCAACTATGACAACGGCAGCGGCCCGTTGCCCATCGACTCACCATACTACACCACTGTGATTGGTGAGTTCCAGAACTCCGACAGCCCTTACGGCACGTTTGACCAGGGCGGAAACGTCTGGGAGTGGAATGAAGCAGTCGTGTTGTACCAGGGCGACCCGCGCGCGTATCGCGGCGTCCGGGGCGCGGGCTACGGTGGCTACGGTGGCAACGGCAGCGGCGGCGACTACCTGCACGCATCTTTCCGCAACTCTTTCTCCCCGTCGTACGAGGATTTTTTCATCGGGTTCCGTGTCTCCGAGGTTCCTGAGCCCGCTACGATCGTGATGTTGGCCTTGGCAAGCGTGGGAATTCGCCGAAGGAGAAGAGCGTAGGGGATTACCTTTTATCTCTTGGCTCTTTTACCTTTTACCCGCCGCGCCTAGCAGTTCCATGTGAACCGCGCCGGACTCGCCATCTCGCCTAGTCGAGTCGCCCGTGGCGACCTGCCCTTGACACCCGTGTCAAGGGCCTGCCGAGGGTCGGCTCCGCATGATGCGCTGGCATCCCGTGGATGACCGTCCCCGACAGGAGTCGAACCTGTAACCTTCGGCTTCGGAGGCCGACACTCTATCCAATTGAGCTACGGGGACCTTCGCCCGCCATCAGCGATCCTTCATCATTCTAACTCGGCAGCCAGACCCCACAAGCCGTCCTAACGATAGCGGTGTACGGCATTTATCACAGCCCTTCCCGCCGCACATTGTTGACCGTTGCCGCCCCCGCTACCATCCCGGCCCATCCTTGGCTCATCCCCGGCTCATCACCGGCCCCCTCCCGGAATCGCCCCCGGGGGCTCCCGGACCGACTCCCGGAGATCAGGTGGATGAATGCGGAAGGCCCGCCATCGGCCCCGCCCGGAGCCTGGACGGGTGGGGGATGGGAGGCCCGATGGGCCTGCCGATCCGGCCGAAAAACGTCCCGAAAAAAGTTCTTGC
>CAYMXF010000271.1:0-4847 GCA_964393935.1 uncultured Planctomycetaceae bacterium | reverse complement strand
TTCGCCCGCGATGCCCGTCTGCGCTTCGACGGCGGTCTGATTAACGCGGGGAGTGTCGCCTTGAGCTTCGGTATCACCGACCTGTTCGGCGACATCAACAATCAGAGTGGCGCCAGCATCGTGGTGTCCGGCGCCAGCGATGCCACGTTCATCGACGATGTCGTCAACGACGGAAACCTCCGCGTGAGCGCCGGCAGCGTCGCCGTATTCTTCGGCGCCGTCAGCGGCATTGGCTCCTTCCCTGGAACCGGCCTCGTGTTCTTCGAAGGCGACCTCCGTCCCGGGGCCAGCCCGGCCCAGATCAACTTCGGCGGCGGTGTGGTCTTCGGCTCGCTGGTCGGTGTGGAGATCGAAATCGGCGGCACGACGCCGGGCACCGACTACGACAAGCTGGCCATCGCCGGCGACGCTACGCTCGACGGCACGTTAACCGTATCCCTGATCAATGGCTTCGTTCCGGATTCGTTCGAACAATTCACCCTTATGACGTACGCGTCTCGGACCGGTTCGTTCGCCACGGAGAATCTGCCGGCGTTGCCCGACCACCGCGTTACGCTGACCTACGGTGCCACCAGCCTGGTGTTGGCGTTCCGCCGACCGGGTGATACGAATTGCAGTAACGCCATCGATCCGGCCGACATAGCGTCGTTTGTTCAAGCCCTTCTCGATCCGGCGGGGTACTCCGCGAACTTCCCGTCGTGCGATGTGTTCGTGGCGGACATGAACGGCGACGGCATCATCGACGGCGCGGATATCCAGCTCTTCGTCGAGGCGGCGCTGGGCGGATAGCTTGTCGTGCGCCGGTTCGACGTAAGTCGCGCAATGCGCCGAAGGATTCATCGCACCCTTCCTATCGCACAATCCTCTCGTTACACTTCTTTGCGAGTTTGCCGGAGGTAGGTCGGCGGGAGGCGAAACACAAGGAGTTCGATTCGATGGCAAGAAAAGGCGCATTCAGGTGTGGGCGGTGTAAACGCACGTTCAAGATGGCGGCGCATTTGGCTCGTCACTCGTCGGCGATGCACGGCGTCAAGAAAGCGGGAAAACGAACATACACCAGGCGAGCGAAGGGACTTCGTTTGGTGGGCCGCCCCACGGGCATCGTGGCCCGACTGGGGCTCCGGGACTTGGGACTGGAGCAGCTCTCGGCCGTGATGGATGTGGCGCGACAGGAAGCTCGACTCAAGCTGGCGCAGGCCGAAGCGGCTTTTCGGTAGGGCCGTCTGCCGGGAATCGGCTCGCCCGTGATGGCTTGCCTGGATCTTGATCCACCGAGGCAACGGTGTCGCGTTTGCTCGGCTCCCAGCCATCTAGCGGTCGGTTTCGATGACGGCGGGGCCGCGTAGAATCTCCCGCGCCGGCCCGTCGATCTCGATGAGCACCATTTCGATGGTCAATCCCGGTCCAAACGCAATCAGCATGAGGCGTCCCTCCACACCAGCCTCCAGTGCGGCACGCAGAATGAACAGGATCGTCGGCGACGACATGTTCCCGTAGCGGCGCAGTACCAGGCGTGACAAAGCCAGTCCAGCGGACCTCGCCTGGGCGGGCTCCCCTGCTGAGAGGCCGAGCGCAGCCTCCACGGCATCGAGGATCTGTGGGCCGCCCGGATGGACCAGCCAGTGGTCGACCTGCGCCGCCGACAGCCCCGCCTCGGCCAGAAAGCCCTGAACCGCGACGGGCAGATGCGCGGCCAGCGTCGCGGGTAACTCCGGGGACAATGACAGGCGCAGGCCGAAATCCCCTGCCCTCCAGACCATCTGTTCCGCGAAGTTGGGAATTGCCACGCAACGCCCTTGGACGATCCGGGCCGGCGAGGGGCGCTCGTGCAGCAGCACCGCCGCGGCCCCATCCGCGAAAAGCAGGTTGGCCGTCAACTGCTCCAGATCGGCCGAATACTGAAAATGGAGCGACGATAGTTCGCACGCCACAATGAGTGCCGGCGCTGCGACATTCCGTTGCGCTAGCCGCAGCGCCGCCAACGCCGCCGAACATCCCATGAATCCGAGGTTCCACCGGTCGACGCCCCGTGGAACAGCCGTGCGCTTAAACACCACCCGCTCCAGGCCCGGCGACGAGGCGTGTGTGCAACTAACCGTAATGAGGCTCGCCACCTCGGCGAGTTCCAGGCGTGCCATAGGACTGAGCAAGCGCGTGACCAGCCGATCCGCCGCTTCGTCAAATGCCTGGGAACGAGCATGCATGCCGGGGCCTTGCGGCTGGTCGATCGCCCGGCGATAGAGGCCGTCGGGATCGTCGAGGCTCTCCTGGGTCTCCAATGCGGCAAGGTGACGCCGCTCGATCCCGGTGTGCGGGAGTAGCTTTGCCATGAGACGGGCGGTGCGCGCGTCCGGGCAGATGTCCCCGAGCAGTTTCGCGGCGCGCTGCGTGGTCAGCGCGGCCTCGGGCACGGCCGTGGCGATGGCGTGAATGTATGCAGCCATCAGGCTCCTTCGGCGAGCGGTTTCACGTGCATAGCCTTCAACATTCGTTCGCCGAGCACGCCAGGGACAGGTAAGGGGTATTTTGCAAGAGCGAGGGCTATCCTGCTCCGGAGCAAGCCACTCAGCCAACGGGTACGTCGTCGAACGTGTCGGTGGTGGTGGAGTCGATCGCGGTAGTGGAAAACAACGGCATCGTCGCACCCGCCGGCGAGCACGGCCCTCGCCGCTTCCATGCCACTATGCAGTGCCTGTCCGATGCCCTCGCCGCTTAACGGCTCCTCGAAGCCGGCGGCGTCGCCGACGACAAGCAGGTTACCGCACCCGACGCGCCGGGGTCGATGAGGGAATCCCGCCGTACCCAGCATCCGCGGCGAGGACGGCGGGCTGATGCGGCGAAGGATGCGTGCGTCCGGATTGGCTGCACATAATGCATCCCACGGTCTCCCGCCGCTCGCCCCGTCGAGTCGCCCGTGGCGACCGGGCAACCTCGTTTCAACCGCCAAGGCGACCAGGCACTGCTCGGCAGAGGCTGTGGCCAACCCCACGTACCCCCCTTGCATCCAGTGCATCGCGATGCCACCGACCGGCGGGCATGTCTCGCCGGGAACGACGGACCACGCCTGTCCGATCAAGGCTTTGTTGCACGCTTTGGGCCTGAAAAGTTTTTGCTTTAGTAGGCCGTGCAGTCCGGCCGCCCAAAAAATCCACCGGGGTCGCAGGGTTTGCTCGCCCGCGCGGATGCCAAACCGACCGACGCTCTCCTGCACGAGTTCGGCGCGAATACCCAATCGCAAGTTGGCGCCCGCCGCCACGGCTGCGCCCGCCAGTTTTGTGTCCAAGACGTCGCGGGGGATGATCCGGCAATGGCCGCCGCCGGAGGTCATGAAGGAGTGGCGCCCGATCTCGAACGTGATTCGAGTCACGTTCGTGCCCAGCTCCGCGACCTCCTCGCCAAGCAATTCACCCAGCAGTTCAACCGCATCGCCGGACAGGCAACCTCCGCACACCTTGCGCCGCGGGAAAATCGCCCGTTCATAGAGGGTCACCGCAAAGCCCGCCCGCGCGAGCAGAATCGCCGCTGCCGAACCCGCCGGTCCGGCGCCTACGACCACAACATCGGGCTGCATGGCTGCGTGCATCAAGGCGGCTCCCGTTGCCAGATCATGATCCACCGGAACGGGAAATTCGGCCGCACCGTCGCCGCCGCCAGGCCCGCGGCGGCGGTCAGCGCGAGCACTTCCGCCGGACGGTACGCGGCGCGGACCGACCGCGGTCCATCCACGTGAAATAAACGCGAACGGCTGGTGAGCCGCGTGACCAGCCAAGTGAGCGCCCAAGCGAGTCGGGTGCGGTTCAGGTCGCCGACCACCACCGCGCGGCAGGCCACGCGGGCGGCTTCTTGAAGCAATCTGATCGCATCGTCGGCGTCGAAATGATGAAGTAACAGCGAGCAGACCACGACATCGAGCGATCGGTCGGCAAACGGAAGCCGCAAGGCATCCCCCGCGACGAACCTGCCGGTCCGGCCCGAAGCGAGGTACGCCTGCGCGTGGGCGAGTGCGAACGGCGATCGATCCAATCCGATCAGCCGGTGGGGTATTTCCGTCCGGTTGAAATGGGCTGCCATCGCCGCGAGCAGGCCTCCCCCTCCTGTACCCAGTTCGACAATCCGCGCATCATCACGAGGGGCGACCTCCGCGACCGCGCGGGCCAGCCGGGCGTCGAACCTGAGCACGCGGTTCGATCGACGAAGCGCGGCGAGCGCCGCCCGATGTTCGTGCGGGTCCACTTGGGGGTCATCCATCAGTTCCGGATCGCGTCGGCGGCGCATAGGGAACAAACCCGGAAGACTCTGTGACCATTCGCGGCTGCGCTCTTTCAGTCCCGGCGCGCCGGGATCGAAGTTTATGACGGATGCCGGCTCGCCGCCATTCGACGGCGGCCGGATTCGATCTCTCCGGGCCGAGTGCCGTCACCTCGGCTCAAGGCCGGTGAAAACGGGTCAAGTCGAAAGCGGGGAGCGTGTTTTGACCGCGATTTTCGAAGGCGGCCCGGCCAGACCGTTGACCCGAACCCCGGCTTCGTGGTCTATTACACTTAACCCCGAGCCGCTCTTGCCGCGGATCGATGATCGCGCCACGTAAACTTGAGGAGGGGGCGGATGCTGGTCATTCGTAGGAGTAGCTAATAAATGCTCTGCTCCCCCAAGACTATGCTGGCTGTCGCCCTTACCCTGCCGTTGCTGCCGTCCGCTGCGCTGCGGGCGGACGATTGGCCGCAGTGGCGCGGGCTGAACCGCGATGGCGTGTGCGGTGAAACCGGCCTTCTGGAATCGTTCCCCGCCGAAGGTTTGAAGGTCCGCTGGCGTGTCCCGGTCGGATGGGGATTTTCCAGTCCGGTGGT
>CAYMXF010000270.1:0-4874 GCA_964393935.1 uncultured Planctomycetaceae bacterium | reverse complement strand
GTCGCAGGGCGGAAAGGACGACTTCAATTACACGCCCCGCGGCAAGCCGGCGGAGAAGATTCTTCGGCAGTGGTTTGACGGGCGTGCCGCTCGGTCTATGGTGGCGCCGGGACGAACCAGCGATTCACGCGGCAACCCGAATGCGTCGATCATCGGGCAGGACGAATAGAACTCGGAAAGTGTCTCACCCTTCGAATCGGTAGCCCACACCATGTACCGTGCGAATGATTTTGGGGACTTGCGGCGACTGCTCGATGCGCTTTCGTAGCTGCGATATGTGCTGATCCAGCGTGCGACTGCTGGGCAAGTACTTTTCTCCCCAGCAACGGTCAAAAATGGTTTCGCGAGCCATCGCGTGGCCGCGGTGCGTGTAAAGCAAGTGCAGAAGCTTGACATCGCGCAGGCTCAATTCGATAGTCAAGTCGCCTCGTCTGGCGCGGAGTTCTTGCGGGTACACATCCAGATCGACCATTCGAAAAATTTTCTGAGCAATGCGATCATCCGCCGTGCCGAAACAGCGACGAGTGACCGCACGAATTCGAGCGATCACCTCCTTGACCCCAAATGGCTTGACAATGTAGTCGTCCGCGCCCATTTCCAGGCCAATGACCTTGTCGATCTCCTCTGATTTGGCGGTGATGAAGATAATCGGAACCTGTGGCCGTGCCGATCGCATTTTTTTGCAAACTTCAAAGCCGCTGATCTTGGGCATCATGATATCGAGGCACACGAAGTCCGGTGACCGCTTGTGGAAAAGCTCCAGAGCGCCGGCGCCGTCGGCGGCCTGCACGACGTCGTAGCCCTCGCGCCTCAATATTTCGGCCAGTCCATTGCGGATGAGCTGGTCGTCCTCGACCAAAAGGACTTTCAATTGGGAGCCTCGCTTTCGCAACTCGGTGTATGAAGACGGAGCTCGAAGCGCGCTCCGTTGTCGGACGGCACCGCATACAAATCCCCACCGTGAAGCCGGGCAAGTTGTCGGGCAATCGTCAATCCGATCCCCGTGCCCGGGCTATCGGAAATGTGGTTTGACAGCCGTTGAAACGGACGAAAGATGCGCCCCAGTTGTCGCCTGGGAATTCCCGGCCCGTGGTCGCAAATCGAGATCATCGTATCGCCTCCCGATCTTGAACTTGTAATTTCAACGCGTCGTCCGGAAGACGCATACTTCTCAACATTGCTTAGCAGGTTGCCCAGAATCTGTTCGAGCGCGTCCCCGTCGACACGAACCAAGTCACCCGCGGACGGTCGAAAAACAACCTCAATACCCCGGCGCTGCAGGGTCGGTTCGAAGTGCTGGATGACCGTCGTTATGACCTCGTCGATAACAGCCTGCCGAAATCGCAAGGAGAGTCTGTCGCGCTGTCCTTTTGCGAAAGTCAGCACGTTACCAATAAGGCGGCTGAGACGTTGACTCTCCTCGACGATCACTTTGAGTTGGCCCCGCAGCGATGTCGCCCGGTCATCCGTCGCGTCCTCCAAATCATTCTCCAGCAACTCGGCGTACATTCTGATATTGGTCAGCGGCGTTTTAAGTTCATGGGACACCTGATTCACAAAGCTTACCCGTTGCATCGACTCGCGAAGATTACGATTATATTCGCGGAGGAACCACATCCCACCAAACACGAGGACGAGTCCAGCGGCCGCAAGTATCGACAATAAGTTGAAGTACGAACCTCGGCCGACGGCGGCAAACGCGCGGCTGTCAACAAAATGCTGCAAGCGCCAAGAAGTCAAGGGATATGACGGGGCAAGTTCCTGGAGCGGCGCCGAGCCCTTGTCCGGGTTGAGGGCTCCCCACTCATAGATCGGTTGGCCATTGGAGTCTACCAGGCGGATGCGCGTGTCCGTCAGGCCGCCCTTATCCGCCTGTGCGGCGCTGCTTGTCTCCGGAAGATCGGCTATCAGGTCGGCCATCCAGCGCGCCCGCTGTAGATGCACGCCGACAAGTCTGCCGGATGGAATCCGCTGATAATAAATCAATTGAAGACCCGGCCCCTGAAAATGAACGATCCACCCCTTGGAAGGCGCCGCGCCTCCCGTGTCGCCTTCCTGCATCGAACGGCGCAGGTCGTTGTGCAGGAATAAGTCCCCGTAATCGCTTAAGAACCGCCGTTCGTCCACGTTCAACGGGCCGCGCGGGTTCGGATGGAACAAGCTACCGTCTGCGTTCAGCACGAACAGTTGATCGACATGGGGGCTTTGGCGTATCAGCCGGCGAATCGAGTCGTGATCTTCGGTGACTGACTCTGTGAGGATCTGCATCTCGCGCTCAAGGCGATTTATGCGGCCACTGAGGACCTGCGAGGTATCTTGCAACCTAACAAGCAGCAGTTCCTGCAGGCGGCGTCGGGCCTTATCGTGTTCATCGCGTGCTAACCGCCAACCGAGCCCGGCCATTACGATCAGCGGCAGGCCGACGATAAGCCCAAAAAAGAGCAGGTTCTTTCGATTCAGAACTCGGACCCTCCCGTTTTAGGTTTATTTAGGCTCTTGCCGCTGTTCTTGTCCCCGCGATGAGCCTCCCCGACCATCATTATACTGGCCCGAACGCATTCCCTTGCGAGTACGCCCCCACTCGCTCGGAGTCAAGCGTTCAGACTGAGCACGGTTGTCAATCGCTCGCTCCTGCAGCACATCCGAACTGAGCTGCTGTGCGTTGTCCTGCAAATAGCGGTAATTTGAGTCCAGAAGCGCCTTGGCCTGCGCGACTTTTCCTTCATCCCTCAGCGTCGTGGCCAGGGCATTCCGTTCGTTAGCGATTTGCAAGACGCATTCGGTCATCACCTTGGCGTTTATTCGCTCCTGAACGACCCGCGCCGATGCGTCGAATCCTACACTGGCCGTGCCCGTCAAACGCTCGGTTGCGCCCGTTTGCATGTTGGCGTACGCCACTTCCACGTTGGCCACAGGTCGAATATGCCGATCGCGTGATTCGGCTACCTCGAGTTCAAGTAGAGCGTACTTTTCCTGTTCGCAATAGAGTTGATTTAGCCGCACGACGACATCCTGGCCGCAGATTTCCCCGTCGATGCCCAACAGGCGAACGGGGCGAATCCCCGGCGCGCACCGAATCGTGATGGCGACTTCCTGAGCCACGACCGATAGAACATCATTGAATTCCCGGTCGAAAGCAGATGCCAGTTCCGTCGCCCGTTCTACGAATACATGGTTGCCATCGCTGCGGTACGCGAGTTGGAACATCAAGTCCTCATTGTAATCAAGCCCCAGGCCGAACGTCGACACAGCGATTCCTTCCTTCATCAGCGAGGCGCCTAGTTCCCCCAGGGTACTCGGGTTGGATGGGCCCACGTTGGCAAGACCGTCCGAGAGCAAGATGACGCGGTTGACCTGACCTCGATTCATGAACTTTCGAACCTCGGCCGCACCCTTGCTGACGCCGGCGAATAACGCTGTGCCGCCATCGGCAGTAATGCCTTGGATCGCCTGCACAACGGCCTGTCTGTCGGATAGCTTCGTCGCGGGTAAGACGACCCGCACCGTGGAGTCATACACCGTGACCGAAACGATGTCATTGCTGTCCAGCCTATCGAGTGCGCGGATTGCCGCATCCTTGGCCTGTGCGAGCTTGGAGCCAGCCATCGAGCCCGATTTGTCCAACACCAACGCCACGTTAACCGGAGGCCGCTTCTTCGTCGGCGAGATTCTTCTTCCTTGCAATCCAACTTTCAGATAAGTTGTCTGCCGCGATCCGGCCAAGAGCGTCGGATGTGCCAAAGAAACATCAAGCGTGGCCTGCTGCGCCCGCAAATTTGCTTGCGCTGCCGCAAGGGCCACGAGCACGGCAACGGCTGTGGTCATAAACGATCGAGACATGACAATACTCCTTTTTCAAGTTCGTTTTTCGAATTCCCTCGGCTGCACACATATCATCGTACGCCTCAAGCTGCCATGGAGTGGTCAGATCGTTGTCAGAGTATTGTAAAAAACTCGTCAGCCACTTAAACGACGAGGCGGCCGATCGGAATTCGCCGATGTCGCCGACTCCACATCCGGTCGCCTTTCGCTAACCATCCGTCCGGCGCTTGCGGCAAGGCCGCCGTTATCCGATGATTCCCGGGTCGTTAACGACAGGAGATCGCTAGAGATGCCCCTACCCTATCACCAACGTACGCACGATTGCGGCGCGCTTCGCGCGTCGGACGCCGGCAAGACCGCCCTGCTGGCCGGCTGGGTGGATAACTTCCGCGACCTGGGCGGCATGGTCTTCATCGACCTGCGCGACCGCGGTGGGATCACCCAGCTTCGATTTAACCCGGAGACGGATCCGACGGCGCATGAAGTCGCCCGTGCCTTACGGAGCGAGTACGTTATCGCCGTGCGCGGCGAAGTCATCCATCGCGGCGGCAGCGCGAACGCGAACCTGCCGACGGGCGAGATCGAAATCGCCGTTCACGAGATCGACCTGCTCAGCAAGTCCAAGACGCCGCCGTTTCTGATCGCCGACCAGATCGAGACGAACGAGGACCTGCGGCTGGAGAACCGCGTCCTTGACCTACGCCGCACGCCGGTCAAGCGGGCGCTCATGCTCCGCCATCGGATTACCAAGACGATCCGCGACTATTTCGACCGCAACGGCTTCCTGGACATCGAGACGCCGATCCTGACAAAGTCGACGCCGGAAGGGGCGCGCGACTATCTCGTCCCCTCGCGATTACAGCACGGTTCGTTTTTCGCCCTGCCGCAATCTCCGCAGCTTTTCAAGCAACTCCTCATGATGGGCGGGTTGGATCGCTACATGCAGATCGCCCGCTGCTTCCGCGATGAGGACCTTCGCGCGGATCGCCAGCCGGAATTCACGCAAGTGGACGTGGAGATGGCGTTCATCCAGCCGGAAAACATCATGCACC
>CAYMXF010000269.1:0-4878 GCA_964393935.1 uncultured Planctomycetaceae bacterium | reverse complement strand
GATCGTCTGGTTGAGGTGCTTAGGACCGCTGGCGTCGGCGGTGATGAACGGCAGGTTGATGGTCGATTCCATCGACGTGGACAGCTCGCACTTGGCCTTCTCGCAGCCCTCCTTGAGGCGCTGATGGGCCATCGGGTCCTTGCGGAGATCGACGCCGTACTGCTTGCGAAACTCCTCGGCCACGAAATCGATCAGTATCTGGTCGTAGTCGTCGCCGCCCAGGTGGGTGTCGCCGTTGATGGCGAGGGTCTCGAAGACGCCGTCGCCGACGTCGAGGATGGAGATGTCGAAGGTGCCGCCGCCCAAGTCGAAGACGGCGATCTTGCCGCCCTTTTTCTTGTCCATGCCGTAGGCGAGGGCCGCGGCCGTCGGCTCGGGCAGGACGCGCTTGACGTCGAAGCCCGCGATGATGCCGGCCTCCTGCGTCGCCTTGCGCTGCGAGTCGTTGAAGTAGGCCGGGACGGTGATGACCGCCGCGGTGACTTTCTCGCCGAGATAATCCTCCGCGGTCTTCTTGAGATCCTGAAGGATCATCGCGGAGATTTCCGGCGGGGTGTATTCCTTGTCGCGGACGCGGACCTTGACGAGTTCTTCCGTCCCGCCGACGACCTCGTACGGGACCAGTTTTTCCTCGGAGCCGACTTCGTCGTGACGCCGGCCCATGAAGCGCTTGATGGAGAAGACGGTATTGCGCGGGTTGGTGACTTGCTGATGCTTGGCGATCTGGCCGACCAGCCGCTCGCCTTTATCCGTGAAGCCGACGACCGACGGCGTGGTGCGCGCGCCCATGGCGTTGGTGAGCACTTTGGGCTGGCCGCCTTCCATGACCGCCACGACCGAATTCGTCGTCCCCAGGTCGATTCCGATGATTTTGGACATTGGTGTTTCCTCTTGGTTCTTTCGTAAAAGGGTCTTGCGCGCCGCCGACTCCCCCGTCTAACTGACGGCGCGCAGACCTAACGATATGGCCCGTTAGCAAGGGCGGTGCCACTTGGGGCGGTGAGCAGTAATATCTCTAACTATTGTCTCTAATTAAGGTTACTGCCAAGTCTGAAATGGCTAATTCGCGCCCGGTTGTTGACTTCTGCCAGTCTGACATGCTGCGATGGCGGTTGGCAGCCCGAAGCCAGCGGCCCGGTCAGAGCCGCGACTGTAAAGGAGCGCAGCGGACCGTACGAACATGGACGAACTTCGATCCCTGGAACGGGCACGTTTCGCAGGACTCGGCGGAATGATTGTTTTCGGGTCGTCACTCGGCGCTCCATTACAGTCGCGGCTCCGGCGGGAGCAACTACGGCGCGGTCAGCCGCTCGACGGCCTGGCGGATTTGGTCCTCGCCGACCTTCTCGATCCACTGCGCGCGGCCGAGCGATTGCGGAACGACAAATCGGACCGTGTCACCGCGAGCTTTCTTGTCCATCCCCATCCGCGCGAAGAGATCCGGAAAATCGGGCGGCCGGTCAAGACGAATCCGCAAGCCGAAGCCTTTCAGTAGACCTTCCACTCGACCGCGTACGCCATCCGAAAACCCGTATTGTCGGATAGCAAGTTCCATTTCCGCGACCATGCCGAGGGCGACGGCCTCGCCGTGCCGAAGGTCAAAGCCGGATTGGGCCTCGAGGGCATGTCCGATCGTATGACCGAAGTTCAATACGGCGCGTCCGATGCCCGCCCCCTCCAACTCGCGTTCGTCCGCCACGACGATGGCGGCCTTCAGCGCGCAATTGCGGCGGATCAGCTCGCAGAGGGTTTGCGGATCGCGGCTGAGAATTTTCGGTGCGACGTTGCAATGCCAGTCCAAGAACTCGGCGTCGAGGATGACGGCATGTTTAACGGACTCCGCCAGACCGGCCGCGACGTCGCGCGGCGGGAGCGACGCCAGGCAATCGACGTCGATGCAAACGAGTAGCGGCTGATGAAAGGCGCCGATCAGGTTCTTGCCCGACGGATGATTGATGGCGGATTTGCCGCCGATGGAGGCGTCGATATCGGCTTCGAGGGTCGTGGGGCATTGCACGAAGGGCACGCCGCGCAGCCACGTCGCCGCGGCGAGGCCCGCCAAATCGCCGACGACGCCGCCGCCCAGAGCGATGATCGGCTCGTCGCGGCCGTGGCGGTACAAGGCGAGCTGATCATAAACGGCGGAGAGCTGCGCGATCGACTTCGACGGCTCACCGGCGGGTATGGTCATCGAACGCGGTTCGATTCCCGCCGCCTTCAACGATTCACACGTTCTGTCCAGATAGAGCGGGCCGACGTTGGTGTCGGTGACGATGGTCGCCTTTACGGCTTTGCACCGGCTTTTCAGAAGTGTGCCGAGCGACGCCAGCAGATTGGGTCCGATCTGCACGGAATAGGCACGGCCCGGCAGATTGACCCGAACGGTTTCAACATGGACGCCTTCACCGGACATAAGCCCGCATCATAGGGTACGGTGGATCGGGCAGGAATGGGTTCGCAAGGATGCGGCAAGCGGAAACGACCCCGCCGCTATCGCGGGAGGAAGCTCAGCGTGACGTGCATGACCGTCCAGTAGTAAAAACTCTTCGAGCCGATGATCGTTTCCAACATGCCTTCCTTGCCGAAGCCGTAGACGCTGACGGCGATCATCACGGTCACCGCGGCGGCCAAGCCCAGGTGCAATGTCATGAAGCCCTTGCGCGTCGTGCGCATCCAGGCGAACAGCGACTTCGGCGGCACCTTGGGCGGGTGCTTCTTGATCAAGTAGAGGGCGAAAATGTACCAGCCGACAAAGTGAGCGAGCACGACGATATTAAAGGTCCACGCGCCGCCGACGAGGGCGACCAGAATAACCGAGAGGGAAACGCAATAGACCGCGAGGATCGGGCGATGCACCCGCCAGAGGCCGGCGAGGCCGCCCGGGAAGCTCCGCGCGATCCGCGACAGGGCGAAGACCGCGATAGCGAGCATCGGCAGGAACATCGAGCCCAAGCGAAAGGTGAAGGGCCAGTTCGCGGGGAAAAAATTATCCAGGATGGGATTCGCGGGCCGGTAGTTTACGTCCCCCATTTGAATGTACGTCGGCCAGATCAGCGAAAAGAGCAGGCCGAGCATGAGGAGCTGAAGGACGACCATGATCCGCTCATGCGTTCGCACCGCCTCGGTCGGCATATCGCCGTAGGCTTTGTAGAAAAAGGCGTCGTCGCGGAGGCCGTGGATCAGGAAGTAGAAATAAAAGCAGATGATGGCGAGGGGGTTCAGATACGCGCCGACCTTGTAGAAGCCCCAACAGAAAACCGCGCCAACCGCGAGTAAGCCCGCGAAGATCAGCTTGTTCCTGGCCTGCTGCATCCGCCGGGACGAACACGCGAAGAGGATAGCGATGATGAAGTGCGGCAGACCGAATATCCGCATGGGTAGCTCGGATGGGCTCTTGAACATCCGATAGGCGGCATGACGGCGGGATGGAAAATTAAACCAGTTGTACTTATCAAACCCGTAGAGAACGCAGCAGACGCCGACGGCCGCCAGCGTCCAGGCCATTGTTCGCGTCCAGTTTCTGAAGGTGAGCGTTTTCCACAGCGGCCCAGGCCGGGTCGCCGAGTGGTCGAGCGCCGCCATCGTCATGGGGCCTGCATTCGTCGTCGTCACGGATTCCTCCACGTCGCCCACCTCAGTGCGGCGATATCGCCGAGGCGGATCGTCGGCCGACCGCGCCCTCGCCGCGCCGACAGATGCGAGAGTAGCACCCAACATTATTATCGGCTGCATACTGACGGTCAAGCAGCCGCGGTGCTCGCGGTGGTTGTATGCCGCGCACGGAACCTCTATCATGGTAGAACGTTGGGCGGCACGGTCTCGCCGAAGGCGAAGCCGTGGTTTCAATTCGCACGGCCTGGCACCGCCAGACCGTGCTATACACGATGAAGCGAGGTATGAATTTCATGGCTGATCTTGTTTCTGTTCACGGCGGATTGAGTGCGCCTGTCGATCGGACGGTCAAGCCCGATCGCATCAAGGATTTTGAGAATCAGGCCGCGTCGCTGGCGCCCGTGGTCGTCGACGACGCCGATCTGTCGAGCCTGTATCGCATCGGCGACGGCGGGCTCAGCCCCCTGACGGGGCCGATGAATAATGAGCAGTGGCACCGCAGCCTTGACGAGGGCGTACTCCAGCACAATGGCAAGGCGTATGCCTGGACGATTCCGATCTCCTTTCCCGTCGCGGCGGATCAGGCCAAGTCGCTGAAGCCCGGGCAGACCGTGCGGCTGACGAACTCGGCGGGCAAGACGGTCGGCACGCTCAAGATCGCGGACGTCTTTCCCTACGACAAAGCCAAATACATCAAAGGCGTTTATCAAACCGAGCGGTCGGACCACCCCGGCGGGAAGATGGTCATGGGCGACTCGCGCGAGATGCTGCTGGGCGGTGAGGCGGAAGTCCTGCCACAGCCCAAGCACCCCGAGTACGGACAATACGTCCTGCGGCCGAGCGAGACGCGGAAGCTCTTCGCCGACAAGGGTTGGACGCGCGTTGTCGCCTTTCAGACGCGAAATCCGCTGCACCGGGCGCACGAGTATGCGCTCGTCTATGGTTTGGAGACACTGTGCCGGACGTGCGACACGGCCGGGGCGGTGCTCAATCCGTTGATCGGCGAGACGAAGTCCGACGACGTGGACGCCGCGACACGGATGCGGACGTACAAAGCGCTGATTGACCAGAACGCTCTGGGCCAAGGCGACTCGGATGTAGCGCTATGGAATTCGAAGAAGTACACGCTGCATGACCGTGTGCTATTGCTCGGTCTGGATATCAAGATGTTCTACGCCGGTCCCAAGGAGGCGGTGATGCACGGCGTCTATCGGCAGAACTTCGGCTTCACCGACATCGTCATCGGCCGCAAGCACGCCGACGCGC
>CAYMXF010000268.1:0-4905 GCA_964393935.1 uncultured Planctomycetaceae bacterium | reverse complement strand
CGTTTGCGACCTGACCGGCGATCAAGCGCGCGAGTACCGCGGCCCGCTGACCAAGCCGGGCAAGAACAGCCCTCTCCGCGATCGCGGCGTGGAAGAGAACCTCGATCTCCTCGACCGCATGAAGAGGGGCGAATTCCCCGACGGCTCGCGGACGCTTCGCGCCAAGATTGACATGGCCCATCCCAACTTCAATCTGCGCGACCCGATCATGTACCGCATCGTGCACGCCGAGCACCACCGTCAAGGCAATAAGTGGTGCATCTACCCGATGTACGACTGGGCGCACGGTCTGGAGGACGCGATCGAGGGCATCACGCACTCGATCTGCACGCTCGAGTTCGAGAACCACCGTCCGCTCTACGACTGGTTCTTGGACGCGATTAACGAGGGTCGCACCGACGACGGAAGCGGCCCGTGGGGGAAGAAAATTGTCCATCCGCAGCAGATCGAATTCGCCCGGCTGGCGCTGACGTATACCTTGATGAGCAAGCGGAAGCTGTTGGAGTTGGTCAAGGGCGGCCACGTCCGCGGTTGGGATGACCCGCGGCTGCCGACGATCTGCGGCTTGCGGCGCCGCGGCTATACGCCTGAGGCGATTCGGGCGTTCTGCGCTGACATCGGCGTGGCCAAGTTCAACAGCGTGATCGACATGGTGCGGTTGGAGAACGCCGCTCGCAATGACCTGAACAAGCGCGCCCCGCGCGTCATGGGCGTGCTTCGGCCGCTCAAACTGGTCATCGAAAACTGGCCGGATTCTCCCTCTCCCTCCCAGGGAGAGGGTGGGGGTGAGGGTCCGAACACGGGTTGTGTCGAATGGCTCGATGCGATCAACAACCCCGAGGACGCCTCGGCCGGCACGCGTAAGGTGCCGTTCTCCCGCGTGCTCTACGTCGAGCGCGACGACTTCCGCGAAGAGCCGCCCAAAGGCTTTTTCCGGCTCTCCCCCGGCATCGAAGTGCGGCTGCGTTACGCGTACTTCGTCAAATGCACCGGCGTCGTGAAGGACCCGGCGACCGGCGAGGTGACGGAGCTGCGCTGCACCTACGACCCCGCGACGCACGGCGGCGATTCGCCCGACGGCCGCAAGGTCAAGGCGACGCTGCACTGGGTCTCGGCCGCTCACGCGATCGACGCGGAGGTCCGGCTCTACGACCATCTCTTCATCACGCCCGACCCGAGCGATGTCAAAGCCGGCGACACTATTTCCCCCCCTTTAGAAGGAGGGGCTAGGGGGGGTGACGATTGGAAATCCAACCTCAACCCCAACGCGTTGGAGACGCTGACCGGCTGCAAACTGGAGCCGAGCGTCGCCTCGGCGCAGCCCGGCCATCGCTGCCAATTCGAGCGGCACGGCTACTTCTGCGTGGACCCCGACTCCAAGCCGGGCCGCCTCGTTTTCAACCGCACGGTCTCGCTCAAGGACGCCTGGGCGAAGATGGAGAAAAAAAAGTAGGCGTCAGTCGTTTGCCAATATGACCATCCTCGATCGAATTCAACGGGACATCGACCAGGGGGATTACGCACTTGCGCGAGATCGGCTTGCCTCGCACGTGAACTCGAAGGGATACAACCCGGAGCTATTGGCCAGGCTGGGCCGGATTTCGCATGACATGCACGATCTCTTCGGCGCAGGCAAGTATTGGTTGCTCTCCTCTGCCGAAGGAGAATTTGTCGATGCCGCCATTCGAGAGTTTGCGCGTCGCTGCGGCGAGAATCGGGACCAGATGGTTTCGCAGTTGCCAAAAACGGTCCGGCTTCATGCGATCGACGATTACCCAACTCATGTCCGAGCCCGGTTGCGACATTGGCAATTGGAATCATCCATTTTGGCAAGAACCAAAGCGGGAATCGCTCGTTCTCGAACGAAGGAAGTCCTCATTTCGTGGATGATTATGGTTCCTCTTCTGATCCTGCTCTGCTTCGCTATTGCTTGTTGTATCGTTGGCGCGACGCAGATCAAGAGTTGGCTCTTCTAGTGATTTTCGCTGGCCGTTACTGTAAATGGGATGGTTGTGGGCTTACCGCCCGAACTCTTCCGGGTCCTTCGCGAATGCTCGCGCCGTGTCGATGTTGATCTTCCCTTCGAGGAGTAGTCGCTTCAGGTCCGCGTCCAGCGACCACATGCCGTCCTTGCGTCCGCTCTGAATCGCCGAGTCGAGGCTTTCGATCTTGCCGGTGCGGATGGCGCTACGCACCGGGAAGCTCGCGAACATCACTTCCAGCGCGAGCACGCGCCGCCCGCCCGCGTCGGTGGGGAGCAGGTGCTGCGCGATCGCGTAACGCAGGCTCATGGAAAGCTGCGTGCGGATGTCGTCGTGCTGCTCCGGCGGGAAGAGATCGATCATCCGCGTGACCGCCCCCTTGGCGTCGGGCGTGTGCAGCGTTGAGAAGATCAGGTGGCCGGTCTCGGCGGCGGAGAGCGCGAGCTGCGCCGTCTCCCGGTCGCGGATTTCCCCGACGAGCAGGACGTCCGGGTCCTGGCGCAGCCCGTAGCGCAGACCGTCGTAGAAGGAGGGCACGTCCGCGCCGACCTCGCGCTGCGTGACGAGGCTGCCCGGCGTCTGCGGGTAGAGATATTCGATCGGCTCTTCGATGGTGATGATCCGCGAGCCGCCGCGCGCGTTGAGAAGCTGGATCAGCGCGGCGATGCTCGTCGTCTTGCCGCTGCCGGTGATGCCGGTCACGAGGACCAGTCCGTTTTTCAGCGACGCGATCCGCTCGGCCAGCTCGGCGGGAAAGCCCAGACCGGCCAGATTCGGAATCTCGCCGGGGATCGCGCGGATGCACGCGCCGCAATCGCCGCGTGCCGAGAAGACGTTGACGCGAAAGCGCTGGGCCGTCGTCCCCTCGCCGATCTGCATGGCGAAGTCGACGTCGGTTCCTCCGTTGAGCCGTGCTTTCACTTCCGGTGGCGCGATGGCCGAGATCAGCGGCAAGACGCCGCCGCGCGCGATCGCCCCATCGCCCGCGGGCGTAAGTTCCCCATGTACGCGGTACATCGGCGGATAGCCGGCGACAAGGTGCAGGTCGGACGCCTGTCGCCGTGTCATGTCACTGAGGAGTCTGTTGAGATCGGGCGTCATCGTAGTGCTGCTCCGTCATGATACACCCGATCCTAGCGGCCGGTTGCGGGCCAGTCATTTGACCAACGTCGTCACGGCATTATTCGTGAGGGTGGGTTGTCGAGTCTTGTACTTCCGTTGACGTTTGAATATCGATTGGGGTCAGCGTATCAGCGGCACACGCGGATAAACGGCCGCCGTTTCATGCGCTCCTGCTCTACTCTCTCCTGTTCACTAGCTCTGTTGCCTTCGGCGAACGGAGAGGGGGGGAATCTCAGCTTCCCTCAGCCCGGCATATTCGGCGAGGCCTCAAAGTCGTACACAAAGCCTCGAAGCAGCAGCGGGTTACATCACTGCTGCTGCTTCATACGGAATCATAGCATTCACGCTTGGATCGCGCAACGCCATTCTCGATGTGCACAATTCTTGCACATTCGCACCGTTCGGCGCCTCTCGCCTGGCGTCATCTATGTTTCTGCCTTGGTTGCACATCTCGCACTGAAGTGCATCCTTCGCGGCTAGGCGCCTCGATTGTCGCTGCCCACACGCGCGAATCGGCCTTCGGGGGCCGGAAAATCGACTCGCACAACGGCCGAAAGCCCACAAAACGCCTTGAGATCAAATCCTAGGCAACTACAATGGCCGTTTGGTGTTTCGGGATGGTTAGCCACAATTCTCAATAGAAGGCGTCGATTGATGGCATTCGCCGCAAGGGCAAGGCAGGAGAAAAGTAATCATGACCCGTTCAAATGAGTTGATGTCGGCTCAGCGTCGGCCCCAGTGGAGCATATGTGGATCCCTCTCGCGGCTTGGCTGCGCGATGATTCCAGTTGCTGCGGCGGCGTGGCTGGCGACCCTGCCGGTTTCTGCCGCGCCCAGGGCATCGGCCGCGCCGGCAATTAAGAACGCCGATGGCGTGCCCGAAGGATTATCGGCCTCGGACTGGTCGAGCATCCGCGCGGCGTATGAGGCCAATCGTCATGCGGCCGTCGCTGTCAAGGGTGGCTATCAGGCGCGGAACCCCGGCCAGCAGTGGCGGACAAACTTCGATGGCCGCGGCTTCGTGACCACGCCCGAAGCGGGTGCGTGGTCGTGGGGGTTGGAGCTGGTGAGCTTCGGGCGCGAGGGCGCGGAGTGCGCGGTGGTGGCTCCACGCAGCGTCAAGGCTGACGGCGGGCGCGTCGCCTATCAATGGGGCGACTCACTCACTGAGTGGTACCTCAATGATCCGCGCGGGTTGGAGCATGGCTACACGGTGAAGCAGCCGCCGGGCGTCCACCGGTTGGAAACCGGTGACACAGAATACCAGCCGTTGCAATTCACGCTGGCGGTGCGCGGCGATCTGGTTCCGCAGGTGAGCGGCGATGGCCGCGATGTTATGTTCAACACTTCAAGCGGCGCGGCAGTGTTGAACTACAGCGGCCTGAAAGTCTTCGACGCCAACGGCGCAGTCGTGCCGGCGTGGTTCGAAGCGGGTAATTCCAATTGTCAATTGTCAATTGTCAATTGTCAATTCCTCCGAATCCTGGTGAATGACTCGAACGCGGCCTATCCCCTCACCATCGATCCCATCGCCCAGCAGGCCTACCTCAAGGCGTCGAACACTGGGGCAAGCGACTTCTTTGGCATCTCTGTGGCCGTGTCGGGCGACACGGTGGTGGTCGGGGCGAATCGTGAGGATAGCAACGCCACGGGGGTCAATGCCCCGGTCAGCGGCGGTACGGGAACCCAGGCCGACAACAGCGCCGTCGATTCCGGCGCGGCCTACGTCTTCGTCCGCAGCGGCACGAGCTGGACCCAACAGGCCTACCTCAAGGCCTCGAACACCGAGGTGCAGGACTTT
>CAYMXF010000267.1:0-4912 GCA_964393935.1 uncultured Planctomycetaceae bacterium | reverse complement strand
GGCAAGCATACGCTGGAGTTCGACTTCAAGTATGACGGCCTGGGCTTGGGCACGCTGGCCTTCAACAACATGAGCGGCCTGGGTCGGCCCGGCACCGGCACGCTCAAGGTGGACGGCAAGTCCGTTTCCACGAAGTCGATGCCTCGCACTCTTCCCATGATTCTGCAATGGGACGAGAGCTTCGACATTGGCTCCGACACCCTGACCGGCGTGAACGACGCGGACTACCATCCGCCGTTCCCCCTGACCGCCAAGCTCAACAAGCTGACGATAAAGGTGAACCGCCCGCAGTTGACGCCCGAGGATATTAAGAAACTCGAAGCGGCACAGCGAAACAACCGGGCGAGCGAGTGACATAAGCGACAACGGGGCCTGCGCCGAATCGCCCCAGCGGGCGCGGTCAATGAAATAGACTGACATGGCGTCCCGGCGAATTAACGGGATACCGCGAAAGCGGAATTGCAGCAAGGTAACATAAGCCATGGAACAGCGACTCCGCCTTACGCTTCTCAACGTCGCGCCCCTCCGCGCCGCACTCGGCACGGTATTGTTCATGACACTCCAGCCGATCGGTGCGCTTGCCCAAGCCCCTGCCGCCGATCGCGGCGCGGTCGGTAACAGGCCGAACATCCTTTACATCGTCGCCGACGACCTGGGCTGGAAGGACGTCGGATTCCACGGCTCGGACATCAGAACGCCGAACATCGACAGACTTGCCGCAAGCGGCGCGAAACTCGAACAGTTTTACGCCCAGCCGATGTGCACGCCGACGCGGGCGTGCCTGATGACGGGTCGGTACCCGCTCCGCTACGGGCTGCAAACCCTTGTCATTCCGGCGCCCTCCACTTACGGTCTCCCGACCGACGAGTGGTTGCTGCCGCAGGCGCTCAAGGAGGTAGGCTACAAGACCGCGATCATTGGCAAATGGCACCTCGGCCACGCCGACCGGAAGTATTGGCCGCGACAGCGCGGCTTCGATTATCAGTATGGGCCTCTGATTGGCGAGATTGATTACTTCACGCACGAAGAGCACCATGTGGTGGACTGGTACCGCAACAATGTACAGCTTAAGGAGGAAGGGTATTCCACCACCTTGATCGGTAACGACGCCGTTAAAATCATAAGCGAGCACGATGCGGCCACGCCGCTTTACCTATATCTGACCTTCAATGCGCCGCACACCCCATACCAGGCGACGAAGGAATATCTCGACCGGTACACGGACATCGCCGAACCCACCCGCCGCACCTACGCGGCGATGATCACTGCCCTGGACGACCAGATCGGACGTGTGCTCGGCGCGCTCGATGAAAGGAAAATGCGAAACAACACGCTCACCGTCTTCCAGAGCGACAACGGTGGCACCCGAAATGCCATGTTCGCGGGCTCCATCACCGACATGTCCAAGGTGGTCATCCCTTGCGACAATGGCCCCTACCGCGAAGGCAAGGGCACGCTCTATGAAGGCGCCACGCGCGTCGTCGCGCTCGCCAACTGGCCCGGGCACATCAAGCCCGGCAGTAATGTGAACCAGATGATCCACGTGGTGGACATGTACCCGACGCTCGTCGGTCTCGCTGGCGCGAAGCTGGGCAAGAACAAACCGCTCGATGGCATGGATGTCTGGTCGACCATTAGCGAAGGCAAGCCATCACCGCGTACCGAGATCGTCTATAACGTCGAGCCATTTCGCGCCGGCATCCGCCAAGGAGACTGGAAGCTCGTCTGGCGCGTCCTGCTGCCGGCGGCTATCGAACTCTACAACATCGCGCAGGACCCGTCCGAAAAAACGAACCTCGCCGCCCAGAATCCGGAAAAAGTTGCCGCGTTACAGAAACGCGCGAACGAATTGGCCGCCTCCTCGGCCAAGCCGATGCTCCTGCAGGCGGAGTTCCAAGCCATGCGCGCCCGACTCTCGATGCCGCCTGCTTTTCCCGGCGACGAGTTCGAGTTCGACGAGGAACCGTGAGTTGTTTGATGACAAGTTGGGAAGTGCGCCGTCGTGCCTCTGCCGCCTAAAAACGGCGAGCGGATTCTTCCGAACGAACCAGACGAGAAAGGAACCCACGCCATGAAAATGAGATTCAGCGTCACGCGATTGACGGTCGCGGTTCTTATCGTTGCGTTCCTCATCGGCAATCAACCCGCCGCCGCGCAACCGGCGGCGAGCGACGGGGCCACGACGAGACCGGCCGAGCCGACCTCACAACCGGCGTCCGCACCGGCCGCCAAGAAGGCGGAAGCGCCCGCTTTTTTTCGACTCGACTACAGCGGCGACTTCTTGCATTCGCCTGCCATGACCGGTGATTGGGGTGGTGAGAGGACGAAACTGGCCGAAAAGGGAATATCGTTCAATGTCGAAACGCTCCAGTACGGGCAGGGCAACGCCCACGGCGGAAAGAGTACGAACGATACCTTCCGCTATGGCGGCTCGTCCGACTACACCCTTCAACTGGACACCGGCCGGATGGGCCTCTGGCCGGGCGGATATATCAAGGTGCGGGGTGAGACTCGGTGGGGCGAAGGCGTCGATAAATTCGCCGGAGCGGTCGCGCCGCCGAATTTCGATTCCCTGTTTCCTTCTCCCGAACCCAACGGCGTAACGACGCTGACCGAGTATTACCTCATGCAGTTTCTGAGCGAGAAATTCGGCATCATCGCCGGCCAGGTGGATATGACCCGCCTTCCCGGCCAAAACGTGCTCTTCTCCGATCCGTACGGCCAGTTCATGAACACCGCCTTCTTGGGGAACTTTGCCGCCTTCGCCGTCGCCCCGATTGCGGGCATGACCGTGGGCGCCCTTTACATGCCGACGAAGTGGCTCAGCGGAGCAACGCTGGTGGTCGACTCGTACGGCACATCGAAGTTCAGTGGCTTTGAGAGTGCCTGCCACTCTCCGCAGGACGTAGGCATCATCCAGAACCTGACGTTCAACATCAAGCCGTTCGATTTGGATGGACATCAGCGATTCAACTTCGGATACTCGACGCGCGAACACATTGAGATGAACCAGCTCGGCCGGCTGGCGCTCTCCGGCGCCGTGGGACCGAGTTTCGACCGCATGAATATTCCGAAACTCCGGCCCGGCGGACGTAATCAACGGCCACAAGATGTGATTCCCCGAGCCATCTTGAGCAAAGCGATCGAGCCGCATCCCACAAACAGTGAAAACTGGGCCTTCTGGTACGATTTCGACCAATACTTCTACCAGTGCCCCAACGACCGCACCCAGGGCCTTGGCCTCTTTGGCTCTTTCGGCATGACGCCGGGGGAGTTGTTCCCCATTTCCGAGTTCTACACGATCGGCCTCGGCGGCAAAGGCGTCATTTCCCATCGTCCCCGGGACCGATACGGCGTCGGTTACTATTACATCAACTTCTCAAACGAAATACCGGGTCTGCTGGACTTGAATGCGGAGCAGGGAGCCGAGTTGTTCTACAACATCGAGGTGACGCCCTGGCTGCACATCACGCCCGATCTCCAGGTCATCACTAACCCTGGCGGGGGCCAGGATCGCGATGTGGCGATCGTGTATGGTATTCGCGCACAAGTCTCATTCTGAGTGGCCCATGGCAGTCGCGTTGTCGAGTCAATTGATGAAAAAAAGTTGAGGATAGCGATGCGAAGATTTCGATTGCCTTTTCGCACGTTGACCATCTTGGCTGTGTCTGTGGGTTGCGGAGGTTGCGACGGCACCACCCTGTCGAGCGCCGTGGACTCGCTACTCTCTGCACTGGGCACCGGCCTGACGAACGCGCTCACCAGCCTGATCCAGGCCGCCACCCTGAGCCTCTTCGCCTGAAAGGACGCAAACCATGCGAGTCTATGATTGCGGCGGCCGAACCAGAACGATGGGAAAGGCGATCGTGATTCTGCTTCTTGCGCTGAGCGGAGCCCCGCAGGGGGGCTGCACGACACTTGGGCCGGTCACCATTCGGTCGGATCGATTCAACTACAACCAAGCCGGAGCGGAGTCCGCCAAGGAGCAGATGCTGCTGAACATCGTTCGCCTCCGTTACGGCGAGCCGCTCTATTTTCTAGAAATCGGATCGATGCTCAGCCAGTTTAGGTTGGAGACGGGCGGAACGATCTCCGGATTCAAAAACAACCTTCACGGCTCCTTCGGTCCCGTCCTACGCGCCGCGAACGGGATCACCAACGAGAGGCCGACGAATCAAACGGAAGCCGGGGCAAACCTGTCCTACTCCGACTCCCCAACGATTACCTATCGGCCTCTTCAAGGGGAAGAATTCTCAAAGCGAGTGATGGCCCCGATTCCGCCATCGGTCGTGATCTTCCTGGCCCAATCCGGCTGGAGCATGGATCGGTTGTTCGGATGCTGCGCCCAGCAGATCAACGGCATCCCCAATCGTTTGCTGCACGATTCCGAAGGGGTGGAACCGGATACCAAAGAATTCGATCGACTGCTCTCTCTCATAAAGAAACTTCAGGATGCTGGAAAATCCGTATTTGCAATGGAGTTGGAGAACGGTGTACCGGTCACGGTACTCTACTTTCCGGAAACGATTCCCGGATTGGAGAACGAGCAGGCGGAGCTTCGGAAAATGCTCGGCTACCCGTTGGAGGGCAAATTACGACTTCGCGTGACGGGAAATGCCGTCCGGGTCGCGCCGGACGAACTTGCCATACAGACCCGCTCGGTCCTCGCGACCATGTATGCATTGGCAGGAGAATGCGCCGCGCCTCCCGATCACGTCAAGAATCAAGAGGTCCGAGCTGTCCGGATCGACGCCAACGCCGAGCGCGAGACAAGCTGGTTGCGAATCGAACACAGCCGATTGCCGCGCGTCGATCCTTTTGTCCAAGTCTACTTTAACGGCTACTGGTTTTACATCTCGAAATCCGACTGGTCGTCGAAGCGGACCTTCGCCCTGCTGACCTATCTTTTCTC
>CAYMXF010000266.1:0-4913 GCA_964393935.1 uncultured Planctomycetaceae bacterium | reverse complement strand
TCGGAACGGCTATCGGAAATGGTGATGACGGCCGCAAGTGACATGGGCGGATCGTAGCACTACATGATCCAAGCGGCAATTGACCGGCTCAAGACGTGATAGCTGTTTTGGTCCCCGCGTCCACACGCGATAGCGGAATCCAAAAGCTCACCGTCGTGCCGTGACCGACTTCGCTGGCGATGGAGACCTCGCCGCCCATGGCATGGACGGCATGCTTCACGATGGCCAGCCCGAGCCCGGTGCCGCCGACCGTCCGATCCCGCGACTTGTCCACCTGATAGAACCGTTCGAAGACACGTTCCAGGTCCTGCCGGGGAATGCCGCAGCCGTCGTCCCGGACCTCGAAGACGGCGCGATCCGCCTCGGCGCGGCACCGAAGGTCAATCCGCCCGCCCGTGGAAACGAACTTAACCGAGTTGTCGATCAGGTTCTTGAGAACAAGCTCGAGCCAGCGTTGATCGGTCACGACGGCCGGGACCTCGCATGTACAATGAATCTCAGCATTCTTGTTGCAAAGCGCTTCGGCAAAAGTAGTCTTGAGCGTACCCAATACTTCGGCGGGGTCGAACTCGACGTGGGTTAGCACCAGCGTCGGGGACTCGACCTTGTTCAGGTGCATCAAATCCTCGGTGAGGTTCTGGATCCGGACGACGTTCCGGTCAATCACGCCCATGAACCGCGTTCGAGTCGGGCCGTCGAGCCCATTGGAGCGGAGCGTCTCCACGGCCGCGCGGATCGCCGCCACCGGGGTCCGCAACTCGTGCGAGGCATTGGCGACAAAGTCCGCCTTCATCGCAGCGGACTGGGCCAACTCCGTGATATCGCGGACGCAGACGAGCCACGCAATCGGGGTATCCGGATCGTTGACGCGGATGATCGACACCGTCACCGTTCGTTTTTGGCTCTCTCCGTCGAGGTTGACGTCGCGCCGGAGTTCGGGTTCCGGCGATCGCACCGCCTCGCTCCAAAGCGTCGCCAGCGCAGTGTGACGAAGCCCGGCCGTCAGCGGCCAGCCGACGAGCGTGCCTTCCGTACCGAGCAGGTCCCGCGCCGCAGGGTTGGCCTGAAGCACGACGCCGCGCTCGTTGACGGCGATGACGCCTTCTTCCAGATTGCCCAGCGTCACTTCCAGGTCCTGACGTTGCCGCTGGACCTGACGGATTCGATCGGAAAGGTTTACACGCATTCGTTCCAGCGACTCGGCGACCTGCGCCACTTCGTCCTTGCCGAGGATTTCGATGCGTGAATCCAGATCGCCCGTCGCGAGGCGCTGGGCCAGCAAGCCGACCTCCTGCACCGGCCGGGCCAGCGTACGCGAGAAGATATAGGCGATCATCAGAGCCAACGGGATGGAGACCGCGAGCCCGATCATGACCCATTTGATCATCGCAGCCTCGCGGTTTTGAAAATCCTCCACCGGCGCGGCCACGCGCACCACGGCCTCGACCTTACCGTCGCGGACGAGCGGTACGGCGACATAGTTGAACGAGCGGCCGACGCTGGCACTGACTCGTTCTTCGTGTCCGACCTTACCCGCCAGCGCGTCGATGACTTCGCGTCGATGGCCGTGATTTTCCATCGTGGATGCATGGGCATGCGAATCGGCTAGCACGCGGCCGTCCGGCGCGATAATCGTAAGGCGAAGCCCGGTGCGCTCGCTCATCGCTGCACACGCGGCAACCAAGGCGTCATCGTTTGAAAGTGACCTACCGGCCTCGATCGTCAGACAGACCAATTGCGCGTGGTTTCTCAATTGGAGCGTCGTATATTCGTAGAGCCAGCGTTGCATGATCTGCCACGTCAGCGCGCAGACCAACACCATTCCAGCCGAGAGCAGCAAGCCTAGCCGCGTAAAGACGCGCCGGAAAAAGCGTCCCTTCCAGAATCTCGGCGCTGAGTTCGGCATATCCTAGCGCTCAGCAGGCCACCGGAGTCGCCTGCCAGACGTCCGCGAAGCGATACCCGACGCCGCGCACCGTCTCCACCAGATCGCGATGCCGTCCGAGCTTGCGCCGGAGCGAGGTCACGTGTACGTCGATCGTACGGTCGGTGACGGCGATGTCCGGCCCCATGGCTTTGGTCATGAGTTGATCGCGTGACAAAACGCGGGCCTTGGCGGCCACGAGGGCATCCAGTATGCGGAATTCGGTAAGTGTCGTCGGGATTTCCAAGCCATCGAGTTCGACGACGTGTCGGGCACGATCGATCATCAACGGACCCGCCCGCAGAACCGTTTCTTCCTCGGCGACAGGTTTGCGCCGTCGGAGGACCGCCGCCACGCGAGCCAATAGCACGTCCATGCTGAACGGCTTGGTCACGTAATCATCCGCCCCCAGTTGCAAGCCAAGCACCACGTCACCTTCGCCGGTGAGCGCGGTGAGCATGATAATCGGAATAGCTTTCATCGCGGGATCGCCCTTGAGGGCCATCGTCACGTCGCGGCCGCTGGCGCGCGGGAGCATGATGTCGAGGATAATCAAGTCCGGCCGGTCGCGACGCGCGAGGGCCAGCGCCGCCTCTCCGTCCTGTGCCGCCACGACCTGATATTGATTCCGCTCTAGGTTGAAGCGAATGAGGTCGACCAAATCCTGCTCGTCATCCACGACCAGTATCTTTTCGCCTGCCATGATTCATCCTTGAACTTCCGGCCTATTACTTTGGGATCAGCGATATCCGCTTTCCGCGTGGCCGTATTATACGGCAAGATCGCGTTCGCAACGTCAGCGATTCGCTTGCTTTCTACTCAACAGATCAAACGTGCGGGTGCCAGCAGGCAAGTCAATAATTTCGAGAAGGTAATTCCATGTGTTTCGAGCTGGTTAACCAAACCTTAACAATTCACAACCCGCGCGGCGGGCAAATATTACAGACTTTTCTGTGGATTCCGTAAAACATAACTCCATGAAATGGCTGATTTCACGGGCCTCGGCCGGTTGCAGTGCTTGCGCCCTCCGTTAGAATCGCAATGCGCGGTGATCGATCAAAAGCCTCTATCTCGCCGATCGATTTAATCCGGAGGGCACGCGGTGTTCAGCATTTTTCCTCGCGATACCGGCTTCTTCGATCTGTTTGAAAAAGCCGCCAACATCGTCCACGACGCCAGCCAAGCCTATGCGACCGTGGTGCGCGACTATTCGAATCGGGACGAGCAAATCAGCCGCATCCGCCAATACGAGCATGACGGGGACGAAGTGGTCCACCGCACGCTGGAAAAGCTCGACAAAACATTCATCACGCCGTTTGACCGCGAAGACATCCACGCCCTCATGAAACTCATGGACGATGTGATCGACGAAATCGACGCGGCGTCCAAGCGCCTGGCGATCTATCAGATTCACGAGCCCACGCCCTGGATCATCAAGCAGACGGAAATCCTCGTACGAGCCAGCACGTTAGTGGGCGAAGCGATCAAACGGCTGCGAAACCTTCGCAAACCCAACGGCCTCCAACAAAAGCTCGTCGAAATCCACCTGCTGGAAAACATGGGCGACGAAAACAACCACTCGGCCATCGCGGAGTTGTACGCGACCACCAATGACCCCATCCTGGCGATGAAATGGAAGGAAATCTACGACCTGACCGAGCGGGCGATCGACCGTTGCGAAGACATCGCCAACACCATCGAGGCCATTGTTTTGAAGAACACATGACGTCTTCTAACTTCGCGCCACTCGAACCCCTTGGCCACCTGAGCGACGGATCGTACCGGGCATGTTCTATCTGATCCTCTTCATCATCGCCGTCGCCCTAGTGTTCGATTTTCTGAACGGCTTTCACGACGCCGCCAATTCCATCGCTACCGTCGTTTCCACGCGCGTGCTCACGCCGGTGCAAGCCGTCGCCTGGGCGGCGTTTTTTAACTTCGTCGCCGCCTTCGCGTTCGGAACACCGGTCGCAAAAACGGTCGGCAAGGGGCTGATCGATCTTGCCGCCGTCGACCAATACGTCGTCCTGGGCGGACTCATCGGCGCGATCATCTGGAACATCATCACCTGGTACTTCGGGCTGCCGACCAGCTCCTCGCACGCGCTGCTCAGCGGCTACGCCGGCGCGGCCATCGCTCACAGCGGTTTCAGTGTGATCATCCTGCGAGGGTGGATTCCCATACTCCTCTTTCTCGTCCTCTCGCCGACGATCGGATTCATCCTGGGCTACTTCAATATGGTTTGCGTCGCATGGATCTTTCGTAGAGCCCATCCCCGATGGGCGGACAAACTCTTTCGCAAGCTGCAACTCGTCTCGGCGGGCTTGTATAGTCTGGGCCACGGCACGAACGACGCGCAAAAAACGATGGGGATCATCGTCGCCCTTCTGGTCAGCGCCGGGAAACCCGAGTGGACTCACGCGAAGTTCGAGCTTTTCGGGCGTCACCACGACATCGCGATCTGGATCATACTTTCCTGCCACGCGGCCATCGCACTCGGGACGTTTTTCGGCGGATGGCGGATCGTGAAAACGATGGGCTCGAACATCACGCGACTCCAGCCCGTCGGCGGGTTCTGCGCCGAGACGGCCGGTGCGGCGACGCTCATCGGAACCGCGATGGGCGGCATTCCTATCTCGACCACGCACGCGATTACCGGCGCGATCCTCGGCGTCGGCTCCGCGCGAAACATCCGGTCGGTGCGATGGATCTGGGGAGAGCGGATCATCTCCGCTTGGGTATTGACCATCCCGCTATCGGCAATGATCGGCGCCGCGGCGTACACGCTTGTGCACGTTTTCGTCGAACCGTTCTTCAAGTAACGAAGGGCGTCGGTTTCTTATTTCAACAGTGAAAAGGCGCGATCCTTGTCCGCGAGCCACTGCGCAGCGCGCGTGCGGACGGCCTTGACCTCGGGGTTGGAGCCCGGATCGACGCCGATCAGCCGCGAATAGACCAGCGTCGTATCCGCCCAAAGCTGGCCCAGCCA
>CAYMXF010000265.1:0-4921 GCA_964393935.1 uncultured Planctomycetaceae bacterium | reverse complement strand
TGGGCGAACTCGTCACGATCGAGACGGGCAAGATTCGCGCCGAGGGCGAGGGCGAAGTCCAGGAGATGATCGACATCTGCGACTTCGCCGTGGGGCTTTCGCGGCAGCTCTACGGGCTCTCGATGCACTCCGAGCGGCCGGGGCATCGGATGTACGAACAGTGGCATCCGCTCGGCGTTGTCGGCGTGATCAGCGCGTTCAACTTTCCCGTCGCGGTGTGGTCGTGGAACTCGGCGCTGTCAGCAGTGTGCGGCAACGCGACGTTGTGGAAGCCATCGAGCAAGACGCCGCTGACGGCCGTGGCGGTCACGAAAATCGCCGAGCGCGTGTGCAAGGAGAACAAGGTCGATCCGGCGATCTTCTGCCTGGTGATCGGCCGCGGCTCTACGGTGGGCGAGTTGCTCATTAACGATCACCGCATTCCGCTCGTCTCCGCGACGGGCTCGTGCAAGATGGGCTATCGCATCGGGGAGGTCATCGGCAAGCGTCTGGGCCGGACGATTCTGGAACTCGGCGGCAACAACGCGATCGTCGTCACGGCGGAGGCGGACCTGGACTTGGCGTTGCGGGCGATCGTTTTCGGGGCGGTCGGTACGGCCGGGCAGCGCTGCACGAGCACCCGGCGGATCATCGTTCACGAGTCGGTGAAGAAAACGCTCGTCGATCGGCTCGTCGCGGCGTACAAGCAGGTGAAGATCGGCAACCCCCTTTCCGAGGGGACGCTGATGGGCCCGCTGATCGACGGCGGCGCTGTGGAAGACATGAAGAAAGCTCTGACGCAGCTTCGCGCCGAGGGCGGCGAGGTTCTTTGCGGCGGCGAACCGTTATCCGGCGACGCGTACCCCGGCGGATGCTACGTGACGCCGTGTATCGCCCTGGCGAAGAACGAATACAAGATTGTCCAGGCGGAGACCTTCGCGCCGATTCTGTACGTCATCGAGTACAAGACGCTGGACGACGCGATCCGTCTGCACAATGGCGTCCCGCAGGGGCTGTCCAGCGCGATCTTCACACGCAATCTTCTGGAGGCCGAGCGGTTCCTGTCGGCGGTCGGCAGCGATTGCGGCATCGCCAACGTGAACATCGGCACGAGCGGCGCGGAGATCGGCGGGGCCTTCGGCGGCGAGAAGGAGACCGGCGGAGGGCGCGAAAGCGGCAGCGATAGCTGGAAAGCGTACATGCGGCGGCAGACGAATACGATCAATTACACGAAAGAGTTGCCGTTGGCCCAGGGGATTAAATTTGGCGATTGAGATTGCTTTGTAAGGTACCGGAGAAATCCAAGCGATCTTGTAAGGAGTCGCGTCTGCATCCTCGCTATGAAGCTCCCGACCAGACGAAAGAGCGGCGACTGGTACCAAGACGAACGCGAGATTTTATCTCTGCTGCTGAGCGGAGATTTCGCGGTCTTGCAAAAGCTGCGATTACAACTTTATTTGCCGTTCTGTATTGAAGTACAGAGACTAAGAATTGAGGCGGGCTGTCACGTCGACCTCAAATACGACGCGAACCTATTTTCACAGTTTACTGTGGGAAAACACGCATGGTTCGCGCTTCCCGCCGTAGCCATCAAAGACAGAAGATTTCATTCACCCTTGGTCTGTTATACCGGCGTTTATCATGGAATCGTAAGCGGAATGTCAGCATTTTGCGCCGATAATTCCGAGTGGCCACGCTCGGTAAAAATCCATGATTGGTGCTACATAGATGTGCCGCACGATTGGCGCCATGCGGACTTTACTCGAAAGTCAGTGAATCTATCGAATTACGTTCCGCGCGAATTCTTGGAAAGCCCCACGGGCTGCGTGGATCGGGCGATTTTTCCAAATCCGGACAAATTTTGGCAACCCTCCACGACGTAGGTAAATTGGGGTCACGGGCTCAAATAACAATTGATAAAGGGCTGGATATCCAACCCGTTGACCACGCCGTCGAAGTTTTGATCGGCGCGGGAGACGTGCGTCGGGTCCGTGTCCGTGCCGACCAGGAGGTCGGCGAAGGCGCTGGCGCTTTCGGCATCTTGGACTCGCGCTTTAGGATGACCGTCTGGATTGGCGCCTTGTTCGCGGCGTACGGGCTTTACGGTTTGATTCGGGCAAGAGTGCGGACTGAACCCCAGCAATTTCGCCTTTGCGGGCATTGCGGGTACAACATCACCGGCAACACCTCCGGGCGTTGTCCGGAATGCGGGAAGTTCATTTGATCCGCGGTGAGCCTAGCTTCGGTCTTCGAGGAGTGTAAACAGGACATTATCGCTGAAGATCGGGTCTTTGGTCATGCCGAGGTGGTTGGCGAAGAGGAACGTGACCTGCTTCCAGCGGATCGGGGAGACAAGCCCGGCCGACCACTTGCGGCCGACGCGTTCGTCCATCAGGGCGCTGGTTCGCAGGACGGTTCCGTCGCCTTGGGCCCAGCGCGCGTCGCGGAGTTTTCCATTTCGAGCGTCTACAGAGAGTGCGGCGAGCGTCGGGACGGCATCGCCCGCGAAGAGATGTAAGGAGAGGTCTTGCGGAGGCGTCGCCGGCGTATCCATCGCCGCCGCAAAGGCCGCCGCGCGGCGGAGACACTTCGTCTGATGCTCGATGGCCACACGCCGTCGGCTCTCGGCATCCGGCAAATCAGGTAACAGTTCTTGCAGGGCTCGATCCCGCTTGGGCGACGCGAGGCCCCAGCCCATCCGCTGCCACAGGGCGGGATCGAAGACGTCGTAGGTCTTTGCCGGATCGGAGGCATCCACTAGCGCGCCGTGGCGCGTTCGAGGCAGCAGCTCGTAGATCGACGGCATCGTGCCGAGGACGGCCGGCTCATAGGTCGGCAGCGTCGGGCCAAAATGGGCGCCGTCGACCAACTCCTTGAGGGCCTCCGCGGAGCCGGCGTTCGGCGTGCCGACGATGATGGCGCGGCGAACGTAGCGAGCCCCCGCCCAGGTGACTTGCGGCGGCGAACCGACGGCGGGCAGATCGGCGTCGCCGTATTGGAGGAAGTAGCGGGTGATGAGGCCGCCCATCGAGTGGGCGACGATGTCGAACTTGATGTCGCGGTCTTTGCGGCCGTAACGGCGATTCAGGGCCTCTTCAACGTACGTTTTTCTTTGAAGGATGAACTGGTGCAGACGCCGGGCGTTCTCGACGTTGTCGCGCCGCCAGTCGTAGTCGAACTGGAAACAGGTGAAATGATCCTTCCCGTAATCGATCGCGCCGGACTTGCTGAGCAATTCGTCGCGGTAGCCGCCGACGCCGAGGGTCGCGAGAATGTTGATGTAGGCGCCAAGCTCCAGCGGCAGGCCGAGTAGATTCACTTTGAGGCGATCCAAAACGCCGTTGGGAACGACATCGTCGCGAAGGTCCGCAAGCGAATAGCCTTCTTTCATGGGTAGCGCGAACAGGCGGGCGCCCTCCGGCGTTCGCGGGTCGGCGTAGCCTCCCGAAAAAGCGCCCCAGACGACGCGGCCCGTGCCGGTCTGTGTGAGCTTCGATCCTAGGATGCCGGGGATCACGATGACGGGATTCCGCCCCTCATCATGTTCCTTTGCGGAACGGCTATAGAGTTCGCCGAGATCCGGCGCATGGATCGGGGTGGCGCAGCCGAATGCCGTGGCGATAAGAAGAACGAACGCAAAGAGAATGCGCATTTGCATCATCGTCGGCTCCTCGGCCCTCCTTGATAGATGCCTCGAAACCGCGGCGGTTACCGTTATTGTGTAAGATCGACGACCCGGACCCCTTTGGGGGCGCTAAATACGAATCGGTCGGGCTTCAAGGGCGTGTCGAGCTTGATCTCCGAGAGGAGACTGAGTTGGACTCTAACGCCGTTTTGGTCGTGGCCCGTGGTTTTGACACGGAGGCCGCAGTCCTTGAGAATGTAATTAACTGTTTTTGCCGGTTGGATACGCTTTGGCGTCTTTGGCTTGGATTCGATCACCCAGACCTCTTTTCCATCGAGCTTTTCATCCGGGAGAAGTTGGACATAGTTTTCCCGGAACAGGCTGTCAAAGAACGCCTTGCAGGCGGCGAAGGATTGGGTCGGCTCCGAGAGATTCTTGACCGCGGTCTTCTCCGTCAAATTTTCGGTCAGGGTGAAGACCAAGAGGCCGTTGCTCACAATTGAAATGGAGGATTGGGGTGTGTTGATTTTTTTGTTGTCTGTTTCGGCGACGACCGTGTTCTTCAAATCCATGCGGAATTTGACCACGTCTCCCTCGACCAGTTGCTCGTAGGTCCCTTCCCCGACACTGGACATCGATTGTGAATTCGAGATTGCGTCCATGCGCATCGTCAGCTTGGCTTGAATCGAGGCGTGTTTCTTAAAGGCCTGAACGGCCTGGTGGGCCACGGAGTCGATCGTCTCGCCGGCATGCAGCACGTCGGGGACGATCCCGCCGGTGAGAACAAGGCTGATGGCGGCGGTGACGGAATGTCTCATCATCATATCTTCCACCGGTTTTTCTGATTTATTAGGGCGTCCTGACGTCCGGCCGGGTGCTGGAATCCCGTCGACACCGATACAGTATAAGGGGATATCAGACGTCGCGGGGGATGAAAAAGACCGGTTGGGCCGTACCGTTTTGCGTAGGCTTTGCTCGTATGGAACAAGTCGTAGGCGTGTGTGTTGGTCCACAATTAAGACCTACGGTTTTTCCCTAATCGGATTGGGGCTTTTTCGGCCCGGCGACTGTTAATAATTTTGGTGGCGAATATAAACCATTTTATTTTAAGATCTTATGAGTATGGTTGGAGAAATTGAGGGTCTTTATACTGTCTCGGATTCGGAACACAGAGGGTGTCTTTTTACGTCCGAACTTTCTGGTTTTCGATCAAAATGCACCGCCGAAAGCCTTGACATTACAGGGCGGGTTGTGCTAATCTAGGCTTTGGCTCGGAGGAGAGCCGGTGGAAAGAAACAAGGTTTAGGCAAGAAGCCA
>CAYMXF010000264.1:1789-4941 GCA_964393935.1 uncultured Planctomycetaceae bacterium | reverse complement strand
GTTATTCGGGTAGACCACGGTGGATTGACTCCGCCCGAAAACGGTCGCCCGGCCGGCGACAACGGAATGGAACTCGGCGGAGGCAAAGGAGTCCCGAAGATCGAAGAGCCCATCGCCGATCCGTATAACGAGTCCGCGGCGCCCGCCATTCCATTCGTGGTCGGCGGCAGCATCGTTCGTTGCGAAAGACCAGCGGGAGAGGGAGCCACGGAGACGATATTCACGCGCCGGTCCTCTGGTTGGCGAATCAACGACGTCAATTCTCGCGATGAGGGGTCGTTGCCCTGAACCGCCGGAGGCGGTGTATTCGGTGTGGCGAGTTGCGCACTACCGGGCGCATTCAAGCCCTGTCCGATTTGACCCGCGTTGGGCACCGTCTCCGCCGTTCCGAAGTAAAACGTCGGCGCGATCGTGCGACCCGACGATACCTCCGGCAACCCTACGCTCCGGGCTTGGAAGCCGGAAAGACTGGCCGACGGGAGCGAATCCCGAAATTGGTTCGACTGAGAAACCGGAGAGGAATCCTTGAACCCTCCGAGTCCCGTGACGTTGCCGGTGATGACGGCGTTGGAAAACGCGCCCGGGTCGTTCATTCCCGGTCGGGTGAGGTTGAATCGACCCAAACCGATGCCGGGGTTTTTGTCCAAGGCCCTGCCGCCGGTAGCGGTATTACCACGATTGATTCGGTGGTCGATTTGCCCCATCGCCTCGGCCGCAGCGTACAAAACGACGGACGTCGTAACGATCGACCAAACTGAATAAGACGACTTCATGCCGGCACTCCTGAGCGGACGACGAAGCCAGAACGATGGGTCGGCCGCTGATTATAGCCATCGACCCAAGTTCGCGTCAGACGTAAGCTAATGAACGGGCCTCGTAGGGGTCTAAAACGGCCTCGCCAGGGGCACCCATGCCCGGCCCGGCGTTGGATGTGGTAGTGCTACCAGTCTCAAAAACACACATCACGACTCGCCACTGGGTCTTGCCGGCCTTGTTCATTTTCATCGTAGAAACGCCCGTGTTTGCACAAGCCGAGGGGGGACCCTCGTTGCCGCCCGGACGCACGATCGAGCAGGACCTCTTAATCCGGCTCAAGGGCCAGTCGATCGGCCAGGGGACGCTGGAATCGCTCGATGCCTCCGAAGAATTTCTGCGGCGAGTGGCCGACCGGATCATCCGGATGGACTACCAAAAGCGATACCGGATGGTCCTAAGTGACGGTTCACCGGCTCAGGCGGACAGCCCAGCCGCCGCATCGTCATCCCCCGACGGAACGACAACGAGGAAGCGCACGCTCGTTGGGGGTGGGGTCTTCGGTGGGCTCGTGGTCGTCATCATCGTAATGGCGCGACACCGCCGAAACCGGAGCCGCAAGTGACCCGCAAACGACATCGCTTGATGACGCTCTGCGGCGCAGCCCTCGCCCTCGCGCCGGCATTCTCCACTGTAATCGCGCAAGTCATCGAAGCGCCGCCGCCCACCATTCGCGTGATCCGCATCCCACCGACTGAACCCTGGGAATCCTACCGCAGCTCCTTCGCCGCCGGTCCTCCTCTCCTTCGCGGCTTTCGTTTCCCCATGCTCGACCAACCGCACGATCTTTGGCCGGTCAAACCGCCGGGACCGGAGACCCCGGAACCGCTGCGCCGCGCCGCGGATGTCGTCGCGCAGCGGCTCGCAAAGGACCGCCTGCTCGTCACGCTCTCAAAGGTCATCCAAATACTGGGTCCGGCCAACTTCACCTCCGACAGCCAGCTCGACACCCTCCGCGCCATCGGGCTGCCCATCGATTGGCTGGACTACTTCAGCCTGGACGGCGCATCGCCCGGCCGCGACGGCATCGTTCGCGAGATCGCACGGCAACTGGCGAGCGGTGAACACGGCGGTCGATTCCACGATCGTCTCGCCGCCACCCGCTTTGTGTTTCAACCCTCGCGCCCGGGCTTTCGACTGGCCCCCGAATCCGGCGAAGGCCCCGTCACGCAGGTCCGCCTGCAATCCCCGACCTCGGACTACCGGCGAGGCCCCGGCGACGGCGGGGAGATCGACATCATCCGCCAACTCATTGCCGCTTGGCCGGACAGCTCCTACACCCTCAGCGTGGAAGAAAAAAACCTCTCGGCGTTGATAGAAAAGGCCAAGACCTGGCCGCTGAAGCGCCCGGCCCAGCTCACGGTCCTCGCAATGCCCTGGCCGATCGAGCAGTGGGCCCAGGACAACGCCAAGCCCGGCTTCGCTCAAATTCAGCCCGATGGGCCTATAAGTCCAGCCCTGCTCCTGCCGCGCTACGCCAGCCGCGGCGAGGAGCGTACGGTCCTCGACCCCAACGCCTCGCTGGCCGTCCGCTCGCTAACCGCCACGGGTCTGACGCTTGTCGCCTCGCCCCTCGTTTTTCAGGGCGGCAATCTCCTGCCCGTCCGGAATCCCGCCAATGGAAAAACCTTGCTCCTGATCGGAGAGGCGGAGATCTATCGCAACGTCGCCCTCGGCCTCCACCGCGGTCAGATCCTCGAGGCCTTTCGCGTCGAGTGCGGCGTCGATCGCTGCGTCGTCCTGCCCGCGGTCTCTTTTCACCTGGACTTCGAGCTTTCGATACGGTCCCACAAAGGCAAGCTGGTCGCGTTCGTGAACGATGAAGTCGCGGCCGCCCGGATCATCCTCGGTCTCGGGACCCAGGCACTCGCCCAACATGGCGTCCTCAGCGCCGAGACGGGAGAAAAGGCCCGCGCGCTCCTGGCCGGCGGAAAAGACGGCGAAGCCCTGGATTTGTTGTCCGGCCCCACGAACGGTCTGTCCAACAAGGACGGATACTTTCGAGCGGATGCGGCGCAACATTTCGCCTCTGACCCATCCGACTCGGGGGCCGCGAACCTTCAGCGATACCTCCTCGCAATGGACATCCTCGCGAGCCTGGCGGTGAGGCCCGAGGAAATGCCCAAAGATCCGTTCACGCGGGCTTACATCGCCTCCCTCCAGCGACGACACGCGGCGAGGTTAGCCCTGAATCGACAACTGGCGGAGTTGGGATGGCGCGTCGTCGCGATTCCGAGTCTGGCCGACGAGGATCGGAGCATCAATTACCTGAACGGGTTTCAGGAGGCGAAAAGAGTTGTCATGCCGGCCTGGGGCGGCTTCTATCGCCCGCTCGACGA
>CAYMXF010000264.1:0-1689 GCA_964393935.1 uncultured Planctomycetaceae bacterium | reverse complement strand
GCGGCCGGCGGCTGCCCTTGCCGTTGTTTCTGTGCCATCGTCGGCAGGCTTTCCAGGCGTTGTTTCAGCTCCGCGAACAGGGCGTTGAGCGGGATGTTTAGGCGCTTCAGGGTCTCGCCGCGGACCGTCGCGTCCGTCAGGAGTTGAGTCTTGGCGAATTCCTCCGAACGGCTCAGTTGATACTGATAGGCCCGCTTGCGAAGATCGCTCAGGATGGACTGGGCGCGCATGTTCTGCGCACCGTCAAAGCCGTACTTTTGCGAGACCGTAATGACGTATTTTTCCCACTCGTCCAAAGGCGGCGCCGGCATCGCGGCCGCCGGGTGCAACCCCAACGTGGCCGAATCAGACGGCCTCAAACGCGTGGGCGGCGGGGGTTGCGGAGGGCTGCCGGGCGTGCCCGATTCCACCGTGGGCCGGCCCGGTTGCGCGTCGGTCGGCTGAAACTTCGAGGCCCTATTTGCGGGCGACGATGGAGAATAGCCAGTCCTCTTCTCATGCGCGGTAGCGGGCGAGGCCATGCCTTGCCGCTCGCGGGCGGTGGTGATGTCGGCCGGGTTGACGTAGGGCCGGCCCGCGCGCCGCATGGTTTCCGCGTCCACAAAATCGCCGTTATTGCCGCGTGGCAGCGGGATGCCGTCCTCGGCGGATTTTCGTATTCGCATTTCGCGAGTCTCGGCGACGAGGCCGGACTTGAGGCCCGTCACCTGCTCGTTCGCCTGATTGTTCGCCTCCTCGACCATAGATCGACGACGAACCAACTCCTCCCAACGCTGATGTCCTTCCTGAGCAACGTCCGGGCTGACCCGGCTTTCGACCCACTGCGCAACTTGGTTCTCGTGGAGGGGCATTGCTAGGGTCAATTCACTAAAACGGTTTGCAATGGCCTTCATCTCCGGAGACTCCTCATCCTCGTTTGCGCCCGATTTCTGGGCCTTCAAGCTCAACTCGGCGAGTTCCGCGCTCATTTTGGCTTCGAAGTCGTGCTCTTGGATCAACCGCTGCTCGAGTTCCGTCCGAAGGTTGTTTTTCCCGTCCTCATCGAGACCATACGCCGCCGACAATAGCTCGACCTGCTTCTCAATCTCGAACTGCCAGGAACTTAGGAACTCCGGGTCCGCGTCTAGCAAGGCGCTCGGAACATCGGCGCTTGAGTTGACGTGTTCGACCAAAGAGATCGTGGCAAGGGCGACGAGCGCCGGGACCATCCAACGCGCTGAAATACTTGGAAACATAGTCATCAAACCTCCAACCTTTGAGTCGGCACAAGGTCATCAACGTACCTTTACCGGATTCGATGAGGTGCGAACCGCCGGATTCCTCTTCGCCGAGGTACGGAATTATATACGCCCTGAGGGAAAGGGGAATTGCAAACGGCCTTTTCGGTACGGGAATCGTTTGCCCTCGTTTGTGCGGACGCTGGCGTCAGAACCCCGGCCGCAAGGCCGGGTAAGGCAGCGCTGCCACGCGAGGCGACCGTGAACTCCCCATGAAGCGTCTCCCGACACGCACTGGCGTGCGTGGTTCTGATCGACCTCGCACCACGATGCTACACAAAACTGTACCAGTTCTGCCTTTTCGGGGGGTCAAGAATGACCATTGAAGCGTCCGCTTACACAAGACACCCCCAGTCAGTCCAGGCACAAAAAAAGGCGGTCGGTTGTCAATCAAGACAACCGACCGCCGTGG
>CAYMXF010000263.1:0-4952 GCA_964393935.1 uncultured Planctomycetaceae bacterium | reverse complement strand
CGACGGCCGTCCACGCAATCGCCAGCAGCCAGCGATGGTTGATCCAGCGCGTCCATGCAGGCGGTGTCGCCACTCCTGCAAGCGGCCGTGCATCGACGTAGGGCGGGCTCTGCCCGCCGTTTTTCGGAATCAATTTTGCACGTTCCTTCACAATCACAAGGTCGGACGAACTCGGTCCGCCGCTCGTTCGGCGGGTGGAACCCGCCCTACATCGCCAGCGACTCGGATCGCAAGAGATACTGCCCGGCCAGTTCGCCGAGGAACACGAGGATCATCGACAGATAAAAGAGCGCCGTCGCCGACTGCGTTGCCCGTCGCCGAACGCAGTTCCACGCCATCCATGCGAAGATCCCGGTGACCAGGATTCCCACGCCCCATCGCACGGAGATCATCAGCCAAAACCAGACGTAGTCCCCGTTGGGTCGAAACCCCGCGCTCCACACCGGCACACTGACCCCGATCACCCACACTCCGCGAGCCGTCACTGCCGCGAGATAGATCATCGTGAGCCGCCGTAGCGGCGCGATCGGCATGCCCGTATCAGTCAGATAACGATGGCCTAATAGCATCGCCGCCGTTGCCGAACCGAGGAGCATCGCCCCCAATGCCGTCGTCACCGCCACCGGCAGCCGCACTGTCGACGCCTCGCTTTGTGCGGCGCCGCCCACAACGGCGTCAGGTCGATGGGCCAGCACGATCGCCGCCGCGAGCGCCGCCAGCCCCGCCGCCAGCGCCGCCCGCCGCTGTGCCGCGCCGATCCGATCGCCTTGTGCCGAATTGATGAACAGCCACGCCGCGCCGATGAAGGCCGCGAGCGCAAGACCCGTCACGGCGCGCCAATTCGACGAGAACACCGCCGACCTTTCTTCACGAAAGAGCAGACCGGCCGCAATGAAGAGAAACACGAGCGACACCGCAGCCATCAGTCGCAGATATCGCCAGCTCACCTGCCGCATCGCCGACAGACCGGTCGCCAGGTAACAACCGGCCGCAAGCTGTGTCAGAAAGGTCGGCAGCATGGCATCGCTGCCGGAGCTTACCTATCTTCGCCTCGCCCGTCGACGAACCGCGGCGTTGGTCTGAAAAGGCTGTTTTACATCCGGTTTTCAATTTGAAGCGGACCTATTGAGATGATCAAGAGTCCTGATCTGACTGACTTGACCGCATGGCCGCGCTTTTCAGAAATCTCCATCGAGAATAACATAGCGCCATGTCCCCGGCCGATCAGGCTTCCTTCAGCGACGTATCGCTTCAACCGGACGAAGTGGAGCTGCTGGCTCGTCTTCAGGCCGGTGACGATCGCGCTTGTGAAACGTTCGTCCGATCCGAAACGCCCAAGGCCCTGGCGACGGCCAGGCGGATGCTGCGCAGCGATTCGGACGCGCAAGACGCCGTGCAAGAGGCGTTCCTTTCGTTCTTCCGATCGCTGGGTTCCTTCAAGGGCGACGCCAAGCTGACGACTTGGTTTTACCGCATTGTGGTAAACGCCTGCCTGATGCGACGCCGATCGCAGGGACGTCGCCGCGAAGTGAACATCGACGAGCTGTTGCCGACCTTCTATCCCGATGGCCATCGCATTGACCCGCGCCAAGCGTGGCAGATAAATGTCGACGACCTCGTTGCGAATGAGGAGGTCCGGCGGTTGGTCCGGGAAAAAATCGACCTCTTGCCGGAAGATTATCGTAACGTCTTGCTGCTCCGAGACATCGAAGAAATGGATACGGCCGAGGCCGCCGCCGTGCTTGGGGACAGCCCGGGTGCGATCAAGACGCGCTTGCACCGCGCGCGACAGGCGCTTCGGACGCTATTGGAAAAGGAGCCGACGTTTTGTCCCGTTCGCTGAATTGCCGGGAGTTCATCGATTTTCTCGACGATTACCTCGACGGGAAACAGCCGGCGGAAGTCCGCGCCGAGTTCGAGCGTCACTTGGCGATTTGTCCGTATTGCGTGGACTATCTCAAGACCTATCAGGACACTCGATGCATGGTCCAAAGCATCCGGGTGACGAATGCAGCGGAGCCGCCCGCGGATGTGCCGGAGGAGTTGATTCAGGCCATTCTCGCGGCTCGAAACAAAAACGCCTGACTCCCATCTCTCGACGTAACCTGCTGAGTACCGGCCGGCGGTTCTGGACATCGAGACGCCGCCAAAGTGACCTTCAGCGTATCGAGAAAGTTTGATGCAGTCTTGACGAGGCGGCCTACCCCTCGATAATGAAGAGAATATCGCTCACGCGGGCGTAATTCAGTGGTAGAATGCCAGCTTCCCAAGCTGGACGTCGTGGGTTCGAATCCCATCGCCCGCTATGGTTGTAAAAAACGCCGCTCGCGATTGCTCGAGATCTTCGGCGAGTCGAGCAGGCGCCTGCGGCCCTACCCGGCAGCCGAAATCATCTCTTATTTCGAAAGGCGACGTGTCTCAGTTTGAGTGAGTCATTTCATCAAGCGGCAACATTTTCCCTGCCGATGACTGAGTAGTATGGCGATCCCGCTCCCCGCACTCCCGCCGGCAAAGCGTACAGTGACTGGGTTCCAATGCGGGTACGAACAAGATGCCGGTGACGAGGTGCGTATCACCGAGATCGGTCTCCTCGGGAAGAAACTGCCCGATCCTGCGCAGGTTCTGCGCACCTCCTTCCGCAATCGTTGCATGATGCGCTTACTGGCGCGCATCGCCGCCCGCTTCAACGAAGCCGGCGTCCCGCTCATGGCCCTCAAGGGGGCGGCGCTCAATCTGACCATCTATGATGCCCCGTCGGCTCGGCCGATGCTGGATCTCGATCTGATGGTTCATCCGGAGCACGCCGACATGGCCCGGACGATCCTGGAGAACATGGGCTGTCTTCGCGGGGAGGCGCTTGTGCGGGAGGATTTTTTTCCCCGCTTTTACTACGAAATCGAGTACATCTCCAATCGCATCTATAGGGTGCGGATCGACCTCCATGTGAGGCCCCTGCGGCCCTTGCGATTCAGTCGGCTCATCCCATCGGATGCATTTTGGAGTCGCGCAGAGGTGGTCCACATGGGCCGAGTTCACATCCTCATACCCTGCCGTGAAGACATGTTGATACATCTGGCGGCACATGCCGCTTTTCATGGATTCAGCGAAGACAAATGGGTGGCAGATATCGAGCGATGGGTGCATACTCGGCGTGATGATCTTGACTGGGACCAGTTCCTTTCCACTGTTGAAGGTTGGCGGCTTGTCGTGCCGGTCAGGGCCGCTATGCGACGCGCGAACCGCTTTGGCGGGGACGTTTGTCCATCGAAAGTCGTGGGGCGTCTTGCGATACAGCACGCCACATGGCGCGACCGGCTGGCCACCTGGCACGCGCCGCACGACAACGCACATCCCGCCCGCCACGTCCTCGTGAATGTCCTGACCACGCCGGGATTGCGGTTTACCATCGGCTATCTTCGCGCTGTCCTCCTGCCCGACCGCAGGCATATGGAGGGGTGGTACTGCCGTCGCCACCGGGCATGGCTGCCCTGCGCCCATCTGGTCCGCTGGCTGTGGCCGGTGTTGAGGCATATCCGGCGGCTTTGGACGCGGTTCGCCATGACGGAGTTGCGCCCGACTCCGCAGCGAGGGACTGGGCTCTTCGCCACCCGCGACATCGCAGCGGGTGAGACCATCATCCGGGCTCGCCGCAGGTCTCGGAGTTGCGGGAAATTGGCGCCGGCCGAAATCAAAACGCTCCCTGCGATCAAGGGCAAGCTAAGATACCTGAACCGGTCTTGTCGGCCGAATTCAGAGTTGTGCGCCTCAGGGCTTGTGGCCCGGCGACGCATTCCAGCAGGTACGGAAATCACCATCATCTGCGAGGAGGCTGGGTACGGCTTGGCGTTGGGTGAGCTACCGGTGCACTGCCCCGTGCCGAGCAAGGCGATTAACGAAGCCGCTTAGTCCGCAGCGATCACTTGGCGTAATCAACCCATGGAACACAAGTCTCTTGCGCCGGACGGCGCGACATCATCGGAAGGCCAAGGCGGCGAGCCCCCCGCGATAACGACCCGTCGGTCGTTCCTGACGCGCGTCGGCACGAAGGCGCTGTATTTGACACCCGTAGTGATGACGTTGACAGCGCAGCAGGCGCGGGCGCAGGCCAGCCCCTCCAATCCTTCATGCGCCCAGACCGGCTCGCTATGCTCGGACGACGCGGATTGCTGCAGCGGGAAATGTAAGCAAGGCGTGTGTCAGTAGTGAGCTGCTAATCGAGAATGTTTGCGGCGGATCGGCGGCATTGGGTGGTTTGGCGGCTCATCCTCACCCGGGCCGACCGTCGATAAGAGTGATGCGCTGGACCCGTCCACGTCCTGGATTTTTCGGTGACGTGCGGGCGCGCCTCGCGCAGATTCTGCTTGAGTCCGTCGCCGTCGAAGGGCGTAACGGAGCCTGCGGGACGCGCAGGAGGTCATGGATGACTGCTCGCATCGCCGGATACCGCCGCCTCGTCTACCTCCTCATCCTTGTTGCCGCATTTTCTGCGCGGCCCGCCCGCGGCCAATCGGTCTACGTCGAGTCCTACCAGACCTGGTCGGCCACCTCGGCGGCCGCGTGGCAGACCAAGAGCCTGGCCGGGGCCCCTTTCAACGTCCCCGCCAATGCCGTATGTGAGATCGCCATCCAGAACGTCAATACCGGCAATGAGAGATCGGGCGGTGTCCGCGCCGTCGGCTCGGGGCTCAGCCGACGACTCTCCGTCCACGAAGCCACCGCCGGTGGCGCGAATTACATGGTGATGCACGTCACAGCGGACGCCAGTTCGCAAATCCAACACTACTCTGAAGTGACCGCCGACCTTTCATTTATCCTCATGGGCTATTGGCGGTGCGGCACGTACGTAGAACGCTTCGACAGCTTCTCGGCCGGAGCCAACGGCTCATGGCAGAATCGCAACTTGTCGCCGTTTGGCGTCGCCGCCAGCGACGTGGCCGAGATCGTGATGGCCA
>CAYMXF010000262.1:0-4968 GCA_964393935.1 uncultured Planctomycetaceae bacterium | reverse complement strand
TGATGCCGTGAGCGAATCACCCTCACCTCGCCACGGCGAGTCATCCGTGGCGACCCGGCCCTCTCCCTGTGAGGGCGAGGGAGACGGCGGCAGGTCTCGCGCTCGCTCGACCTGCCCTACTGCCGGTGCAAGGGCATCTAAGCCCAGTAGGCTGTCAAGTGATAGGCCGGACGATGCGGCATAAGCCGCCTGACCGCAACGGCGTACAGGGCGATGAATTCACAGACGCGCAAGAACCCCCATCATTCGGCCTTTTTTTACAAAATCCCGGCCAGAATAGGGATTGATTCCCGAACCAGCCCTCGCTAACTTGTCTATCCCAATTTACCCTCGAGAGTGGAGGGCAAGGTTTTTGGTTTTCATTACCCAAGGAGACGGTCATGGCCAGCGCAATGAGCAAGTCCGCACTGATTCGGCATCTCGCGGAAAAGAACGAACTGACCCGGGCACAAGTTGTGGCGTTCATGGATAGTCTCGTCTCGACGGCCTATCGCGAGGCGAAGAACAGCTTCACGTTGCCGGGCGTCGGCAAGCTCGTTCTCGTCAACCGCAAGGCACGGATGGGCCGCAACCCGGCCACCGGCGAGGCGATCAAGATCCCGGCGAAAAAGGTCGTGAAGTTCCGCGTGGCCAAGGCGGCGAAGGACGCGATCCTCGGACCTTCCAAGAAGAAGTAATCCAGGCCGATCGTCTTGTGTTCGCCGGCCTGGCGATTACCGGGCTCACTTGGCGGGACGATCCGCGCGATTTTTGGCCCGTCGGCGGCACTATCCGTCCGCGGCAGCCCCAATAAGGCTGCCCCGGGCTTGCCGTTTGTTCGGACGCCAAAAAAACGCAAGGGCTCGAAAAACAAGAGTTGGGGGCGATTCTGACCGAATGCTTGACGTGCCGCAGGATGGCCCCCATCCTTTCGGCCTTTTGAAGCCCGGCGGCAAAATGGCGGCGAGTCGCCTACAACTACAGAATTCGGAATAGGTCATGGCAACTTCCAAAAAGCCGGCAACCAAAAAATCTTCGACAACCAAGATCGTCGAGGCCAAACCCAAGGCCGCGCCGAAGGCCGTAGCGATGAAGCCTCGCCCGCCCGTCGCGAAGCCCGAACCTAAGCCCAAGGTGAAGCCCAGAACGCACGTCCCCGTCGGCGGCGGCGCGCCCGGTGGCTCGCGGTTTCCAGAGCATATCGAGCCCATCGAAGAACCCCTCACGCCCGGCAAGTCGATGAAGCCCGTCGTGGATGAGGAGTGGCAGCACACCATGCGCGAGGCCATGGCCCGGCAGCGTCTGCAGCTATTGTCCGTCGTGCAATCGACGCAGGCCCAAATGGCCGAGAAGTCCGGCGATCTGCCGGACGTGAGCGACCGCGCGTCCGAAGGATCCGAGGATGAACTGTCCGTTGGTCTGATCGCCATCGAGGCGGCGCAGCTCGATGACATCGAGGCGGCGATCGCCCGAATCGACGACGGAACGTACGGCCTCTGCTTGGACTGCGGCAGGCCGATCCCCCGCAAGCGGTTGGAAGTGCTGCCCTTCGCGCGCCGATGCCTGCCCTGCGAAGGGGCGAACGAGCGCCGCATCCGCAACATCGAACCCGAGGAAGAAGGAGAGGAAGAGGCCGATTAGCCTCTTCCCCCCTCTCACCAAAAAGCGGCGCGAAATTCGTCTATCTTCAAGCCGCGACTATTTCTTCTTTAGCGTCTGCTTGTTCTCCCCTTCGCGGAGTTGCAGCGTCTTCGCCATCATCATGTACGTCGCGCCGTATTTCCGCTCGGGCTTGCCCGGCGTCTTGAGCTTCAGGTTGAAGCAGTCAAACTCGTAAGTGCCGGCGAGCCGAATGTTCTCCTCGCCCTGCTTGGCCGATGCCGTGTACGTCCCGTCATCCTTGAATGTCGCATTGTGGAGGTAGAACGCCTGTCCCTCCGGCTTCGTCGTGTTCTCCCACGAACCGACCAGCGCCGAGCTGCACCCGACGACCCACGCCGCCAGTCCCACGACGGCCACCGTGCTCAGTCTGCTTGTCCAATGTTTCGCGTTCATAGTCGCTCCTTCGGAGTAGTAGGTTCCGACGCGGCAGTTCCGCTGCCGTCTGTCGCGCGCAAACTACCCCGCGCGCCCAAAACTGTCAACGATAGAGGCATGGTTGCCCCGATGCCTCGCTTCGGGTAGGATAAGCAAGCCTTCGTCGGTCAGGCCCTTGACGAACGACCCGGCCAAACGGGGATTCAGCAACCCCGGTGGGGCGTAAGGCAGCGGTTTTCAGCATCGTCCGGCGGGAGTGCCCAACCCCGTGCCGAAGGCCGGGGAGTACGGGACCGTGCCGCTCTCTCGACCGGGGCGGTGTATCCGGCCGATAGCAAGGATCGGCGGCTTCTTGGCAGTACAATGGCGGCAGGAACTATGGCAAAAACGGAAGCGATCGAAGTCGAGGCCATCGTGACCCAGGCCCTGCCGAACACCATGTTTCGGTGCGAGTTCGACTTGAGCGGCAAGAAGCACAGCGTCCTCGGCCACATCTCCGGCCGCCTCCGCAAGAACTTCATCCGCATTCTCCCCGGCGACAAAGTCCGCGTCGAACTTTCCCCGTACGACCTCGCCCGCGGGCGAATCACGCGACGTCTGTAACATCACTCGCCGGCTGTAGAGGAGCATCGGCGTCCCGCCGGTGTTTTTTTCATGTCCGCCGGCCAAAGGGCGCCTCCTCTCTTGCGCAGAAGCGATGGAGGATTTATCTAATTGGTGGCCTTGCTTCCCCCCTCATTCCGTCCCCTTCGATTTCACCAGCGCGCGTATGGCCCGCCGGGGAATTGCCGTGCGGCTGCCCGTGGTTTTCCGCAGGGCCGCATTTTTTAGGTTGGGACTACCCGTTCTGTTTTCCGCGACCCGTTGCCCGTCGGTCCGGACTCTAATCTTGATCGAGATTGATCGTTCCCACCACGATTTGTCGGGCGAATCGACGGCCCGAGAAAACCCATCGATACTGAATCCGCATGCGACCGCCGCTGACCACTCCTGAGGCCTGCACCTCCGAGATGCTCCCGGCTCCGGTCTCTTGCGTGAATTCTTCAAGAATGAGTTGGTCTCCCCTCAGTGAAAACGTCCATCTCATGCCATAACTCCCCTCACTGATCCGCATGACGACGCCGCCGCCGTTGCGCTCGATCACCTTCATTTTGCAGTGGATTTCGCCCCCATGATTCAACTGGATTCGTGTTCCATACCACACGCTGTCGACCGGTAAGACCTCGTTCGCTTCATCCGCTTTCTCCTGGCCGCGCTGTGTGGATTCCGGCTTAAGCACCGGCGGAGTTTTTTCAGCGAGGGCCACTTCAGCGATCGGCACAACAGAGGCCGAGTGGAAAATGATGGAAGGCTTCCCGCTGACCAGCCCCAACATGCCCTCGCCGACCGAGTTTTCGTCGTCGAGCGTCAGGCTGGAATAATCCGTGACTCCGCCTTTCTTTTTCCGATCCACGAAGGCCGTGACGCCGTCCTTGCGCACTTTGATCTTTAGGGTATGTTTCTTGGCGTCGGGGACCACGTTTTCTAGCAGCGCGTCGTTATTCTCCCAATCGCCGCGGCCGTCCACGAGCGCGAACCCGCTGGCCGTCTTGTCGCGGCCTTCGCCGAGAAACCAGCCAAAGCCATTGCCGTCGTAAGACAGGATCAGGCCCAACCGTCCGTCGCCGTCCAATCGCGTGAACGTGACGACAAGGTCGTATCCTCCTTCCGGAGGTTTGCCGAGCCGCAACCGGGCCGGCGCGGCGGAATCGGAGCGGAGCCCGTCGGCCGTTTTCTTCCAGTGGCCGCTGATGCCGGCGTCGGGCAACTTCAACCGCTTGAGCAAATCCGTCGGCCGGCCGGGACGTTGATTCTGGGCTGGCGCCTCGGAGGGCCATGCCGCGATCCATAGCGCGAGGATGAACCATTGAAACGCCTTCATCATGGGCTCTCCCTTTGGACACTGCGGCTTTCATGGCCCAGAAATTTCGTTGTATGTTGTGCCAAAGGCGACCACCTGAGAAAACCCGGCGGCCGACGAGCGAGAGCCTAATGAGTTCACGGGCCGCGTCAAGGGACCCTGCTTGGTTGGGTTGTGGTGCTTGCGGCAGATTCACCAGTCGGCGCGGAGGTGGGCTGGGATGCTGAGATGGGGTCCGTCGCTGGTGGTGAAGCCGTCGGTCTGGGTTATTTTTTGTCCATGCCGGCTCCGCCGTTCGGGCTATAGGCTTGCACAATCCGCGTCACCAGCTTGTGCCGCACGATGTCCGACTGCGTCAGCCGCACGACCGCGACGCCTTCAACTCCGTCCAACCGCCGCACCGCGTCCACCAATCCGCTCTTCGCGTAGTCGCCCAGGTCCGACTGGGTGTCGTCGCCGGTCACGATCATCTTGCTGTGCTCGCCGAGGCGCGTCAGAAACATGAGCATCTGCTGACTGGTCGCGTTCTGCGCCTCGTCCAGGATGATCGCCGCGTTGTTCAGCGTCCGCCCGCGCATGAAGGCCAGCGGGATCACCTCGATCGAATCGTTGACCATGAACCGCCGAATCTGCTCGAACTCCATCATGTCGTGCATCGCGTCGAACAGCGGACGCAGATACGGGTTCACCTTGGCCTGCAAGTCGCCGGGCAGATAGCCGAGCTTTTCCCCAGCCTCGACCGCCGGCCGCGCCAGCACGATTCGCTTGAGCCGCCCGACCTTGAGCAGCGACAGCGCCATTGCCACGGCGAGGTAGGTCTTGCCCGTGCCGGCCGGGCCGACGCAAATGCACAGGTCGTTTTCCTCCATCGCGCGGATGTATTCTTGCTGCCCCGCGGTCATCGCGCGGATGGCGGCGGCCTGTCGATAGACGTGGATCGCGCCGGGCTCTTGCTTGCCGTGATGCGCGGCGTGCGCGAGCAGCGCGTCGGCGACGTCGGTCTTTTGCAGATGCGCGCCGCCGCGAAGTTTTTTCTGCAAAGACTCCACGAC
>CAYMXF010000261.1:0-4992 GCA_964393935.1 uncultured Planctomycetaceae bacterium | reverse complement strand
TCTTAGTCCTGCGGTGACGCGTTCTAAAGTTTCGAGCAAAAGATCCGGCTCTTCTCGCGCCATAGCGTAGAGGCCTTCGACGGTCGCTCGATCCCGAACCAGCCGTTCGGGTCGCTTAGGGTCACGGTGGAGGGCTACTTGAAAAAGCAATAGACTGAAGCAGTCTGATTCTCTTGATTGCATATCTTCGAGCCGGGCAACTACCTGATCGGTGCTGCCAGATTGTAATGCTCGTTTGCACCAGTGGCTCAGCCTCTCAAGCTCACGGATTTGTTTCGCTGGCTCAGGGAAGCCGTCCCAGTACCGTGCCAGAGGGTAGGCGTCGAAGAGACTATTGAGCCGATAGATCAGGAATTTCAATGAAGTGCATGGGCGCCTCTTCCACGCCGCGAACGTAGACAGGAGGCCCGCGCATTGGCGGACTAGCTCACGCGGAACGTGAACCAATGTTTTCCGTGTCATCGTAGTCTACCCGATGTCTTGTATCAGGCGGGTGGCCTGCTGCCGGTTCCGAAGACACCGAGTTAAGTGTCGACATGGAACCGGAGGTGGATCATGGAACGACGGCAGTATACGCGCGAGTTCAAGCTTGAGGCAGTCAAGCTGATCGGGGAACGCGGGGTGACGGTGGCGCAGGCCTCGCGCGTGGGCGAGGAACGGCAAGACCAAGAAGGCCCTCGCCTATGTCGAGCCGGGTGTTTCACATGAAACGCCCGCTGCTGCGGCGCCGGGCGATCGCGAGGATGTGTTCACGCCGCGGGGCCGGAAGGTCGAGGTCGAATACCAAGTCGTCGAGGCGGGAAGCCTCGTGCCCTCGCATACTGTCAACGGCGGAGGAATATGGGACCGCCGAACCCTCGCGTAAAGCTCCACCCCGTACATCCCCCACCCTTCGGTCCTCTCGATCTCGACGATCCAGACCAAAGGGTATAGGCGGTCCCATTTTGCTCCGCCGCGGCCGGCCCATCCGGCCGCCTCAGTGGGGGATTATTGCGCCGCCGTTCTCACGGATCCCGCGAGCTCCCGAACAGGGGCGCCCAACCGCTTCAAACGCTCCACGGAGGCGGCCCGTAAAGCGTCATCTATATCGGAAACGTAAATCTCAGAGAATGGCGTCTTGCTCTCCACGCTGATTTTCCAGGCTGCTACGGCGCTCCCGTCGATCCACTCTCCAGTCCCCTTCACCCTCGCTCGGCCGGGACCACTGAACAAATCGACGAATGTCGCGGATTTCGATTTGCCCGTAAGAAACATGTTTCGGGCCGAACGGGAGATGTCCAGATATCGGCGCAGGCGATCATGCTTTTCCTTCGCCCAACTGCGGACTTCTGCGGCCGGAAGCCCGTCATCGCCATTAATCAACAATCCCATTGCCCTCACGGCCTCCCCATCGAGTCACCCGACGACAAACTGCCGCGCCAGCCCAGGCAATGTCATGTTTTCGGCGATGGCGTCGGCCGTCGGGAGCAACCGGCCTCACGACGATGGCTTGCCTTTCGCCGCGAGCGTGCCATGGCGGATGCCCCAGCCGGCGACGAGTTGGCTCAGTTCTTCGAGGTGGCCGCCCGGCGCGATGTGGGCAAACACGACCTCGTCCGCCAGCGCGGCTGCGAATCGGTTGCGCTCCGCGGCCAGATCCTTGGTCGCACGCCGCTCGGATGCTGAAAACGGCGACAGGACGAGGAGGCGGTCGTCCGCGAACGGCTTCTTCCAGTCAGCCGGCGGACGCATGCCCTCCAGCCCGCGAGCGGGGCAGAGGATCACGGGTTGCCGGCCGCGTAGCAGGATACGGAGGCACTCCTTCTCCACCGGGGAATGGAACCCTCCGATGACGCAATGGCCTTCGTCGCGCCAGCGGGCGGCCTGGTCATGCGCGGCCAAGATGGCTTGACCCGGAGCGCGAGCCGAGCAAAACAGTGCCGTCGTCGGGAGACCCAACAAGTCGAGATTGCCCATCGCAATCAGTTGTCGCGGCGCGTCCTTGCCCAGTCGCTCTTGCAGACGCTGCGGATAGCGCGCGTCTGTATAGACGATTGCGACCGGGGTCATATGTCCAGAGCGGTGGACGCGCTCTCCACCATCGGCCTCGATAGGCCAAATGCGGCCACCGCCTTCTCTCGGACCGGCGTCACCACATCTGCAGGGGCATTTCGAATGTAATCCAACGCCAGAGCTTTCGTTTGCTCTGGTAACCGGCCGAGATAACGAACGGCGGCATCAACGGAGAACGGCTCGCCCGTTTTTTCGCGGAACCTCGGCCCTATCGCGGTCCAGACAACTGCATCAAATTGCCTAGCTCCAGCCCACGCCCGGATGCGTTCGCAAGCACTGGGGTGTTTCACCTGCGCTCGCTCGCAATTGCGAGCGTGCAGGAGATCTGCAAAGCCGATGCGATCTCGGTATGGTGTGCTCTCTTGTTTCTGCAAGTCCGTGATGGCCAGATCCAAATCACTCAGCGAGCTCAAGGCGTAGCGTGTGGGCACATCAGCCCCATGCTTTTCGTCAATCACGAGCGTCAGGCGGCCGTTGTCCGAGATGCGCGAAAATTCAATAGGGAGAATCGGGCCGCCTTCCTGCCAGCCACCCGCGAGGTGCAACTTGCGTGGGTCCCAAATCAGGGAACCCCAGCCGAGAATGGCTATTCTCATTCTTCCTCTCCGGCTCCGGCGTCACGGCCGAGGCGGTACTTGATGTCGTAGTTGATGATGAAATCCAACTCCTCCTCGGTGAACCCATAGTGCCGCGCCAGCACCCGGTCAATTTCGTCGATGATGGGCTTCGCCGTCCGTGGCCGAAACTGCTCATACTTTATCGCGCCAGTGATGCTGTGGGACGCGCCGACGATTTCGGCGGATTCATCGAGCTGCTTCTTCAGCTTGCGCGCTGCTTTGCTCATATCCTCGTCGCCAAGAGATCTCGGGACGGGAAAGGTCCTATAGTCTGATGGGTTGAAATCTCGGGAGTTGGTACGAGCTTGGTAGAACCAGTAGAAAAGTGTGCTGTTCAGGACGCAAAAAGCTCGGTCGCGAACTGCTTCCGAAGGAAACATCATTTCGTTCTCCCGCGTCGAAGAAGACTCTTTGCCGTTGCGGAAAAACTTCGGTGGGCGGGGCGTGATTGTGAACCAGCTCCCAACGCCTGTGATTTTGTAAAACAGTTTGTGCGGCGGCTCGGTTCTGGAGAGCCACCCCTCGAACCTGTCCCTGCATCGAAGCAGCTTCTCGATTATCCGAACCTCTGTGCCGGTTGAAATCTTTGGAAAGACACCCAGCAATTTCTCGGCGGAAACCGCAACAAACCCCAACCGCTGAAAAACGTGCTCCCGCTCCTCCTTGAACCACTTGTTGTAGGGCGTCACGCACAGCACTGCTGCCGGCAAATTTGGGGCCGCCCGCTTGGACATAATGATAGCCAACCGGGCGTGGTGCATACCGTTGAAAAGCTTCGAGGGCCGGTCGTCGTACGTTGATGACCAAACAAAGGTGGAGTTCCGCACAATGGTTTCACGGCAAGGTGCCATGCGGATGGTTGATGTGATGGGCTGCTGAACGATAAACCCAAACCTGGCGTTGCTGTGCTGGAGCGCGAATGACCGCTCAGTGCAGAGAGCGTATAGATTGCCGCAAGACTCAGTAACAAAGTTCCGTGGCTGGTATTGGGCGCTCACCGCGGAAAGTTCGACATACGGCGGATTACCGATGATGGCGTCGAAGCCGCCACTGCTCATAATGCCGTGGAACTCGATGAACCAGTGGAATGGCTGGTGCGACTTCACCCACTTGGCATAGGCCGCCTTGTCGCTGGTCTTCACTCCGTATTCGACTGCGAGATGGCGGTTGAGTTCGTCCTCCAGCGCCTTGAGCCGCTGACGCAACTCCAGCTTGTGCTCCGTCGGGACCGAACCATCGCCCTCGGTCTGGCGCTGGCGGAAGGTGTCGAATGTCTGTTGCAGGTCGGCGGCCCTGAGAGCGATCTTTTCCATCGCATTGTCGAGGTCGAGCTTGCTCGCGATGGCCTTCTTGACTTCGTCGAAGTTCGCATAACCGACAAGGGTATTGCCGGCGCGGATGTTGAAATCGATGTCCGGCAACGGCTCGATGCCGAGGTTGTCGCTGGCCGTGTTTGGTTCAACCTGCGCGGCCAGCTTGAGAAAAAGGCGGAGCTTACAGATTTCGACCGCCTCCTGCATGATGTCCACGCCGAAGAGATTGTTCAGGATGATGCTCTTGAAGATGAAGTAGCGGCGGTTGGGGTGTGCGGCTACGTTCGCCAGCACCTTGCGGAAATCGGAAAACTTCTCTGGCCGGTGCTTCTCGCCGGAACGGTCGAGGTCCCCGACGAACGCCTCCATCCGGTCGAGGCAGGCTTCGTAGAGCGGTTCCAGGATGCTGAGCGCGGCGAATAGAAATGCGCCGGAGCCGCAGGTCGGGTCGAGAATCGTGACTTTCTCGATGGCGTGCCAAAAGGCCCGGAGCAACTCGGGGCCCTCGCAGTTCTCGATCGCGTCCTGCGCGAACTGGCGGATATCGAGATTGAGGGTGATGGGATCGTTGATGTCGCGCACCTCGCCGGCGGCGAGTTTCTTCCGGATTTCCTCGCAGCGCTTTCGGCGGGCCACCACTTCGCGCCAGATCTCGGTGGGCAGGCCGTAGCGGTCGGGTGCGGGCCTATTCCAGCCCTTGCGTAGCTCCAGGGTGCTTACGGCGCCGTCACCGACGGGCTGGTGCAGGGTGGGCGGATTGACGCCGGCGGCGATTTCAGGCGGGAGCGGGTCATCCATGCCATGGCGCACGGCAGGATAAATGTAGCGATTCGGGTCGTCCCGCAGCAGGTTCCAGACGGTCGGCCCGTTTGGATTCTCGAAGGCGATCTTGCATTTGGTGCGGGCAGCGTCAAAAAGGAACGGGAGAACGGTGTTCTTGCCGATGTATTCGGTAATGTCCTCCTTGGTGTAGTAGGCCCCCATCTGCTTCTGGTTGACGTATTTCTCGA
>CAYMXF010000260.1:0-4994 GCA_964393935.1 uncultured Planctomycetaceae bacterium | reverse complement strand
CCGGATCAACACTTGGGCCGGAACACCGCATTTGACATGGGATGGCCGCTGGAGGCGATGGTCGTTTACGATCCGAAGCAACCGGACGGCGGTCTCTCGGAGGACCAAGTTCGACGGGCGAGCGTCATCCTCTGGAAAGGACACTGCAGCGTCCATCAGCTTTTTACCGCGAAGCAGGTCGATGAGATTCGAGCGCTCGACCCCGAGTATCGCGTGATCGTTCATCCCGAGTGCGACTGGTCGGTGGTGCAGAAAGCGGATCTCGCGGGGAGCACCGAATACATCATCAAAACGATTGAGGCCGCGTCGCCGGGCAGCAAATGGGCCGTGGGAACGGAAGTACACCTCGTGCATCGACTCGCGAAGCGCTTCGAGGGCGTCAAGACCATCCGGCTGTTATCGGGGATTCAATGTCTGTGTACGACGATGTATCGGATCGACCGCAAGCACTTGCTTTGGGTGCTGGACGAACTGGCGGCGGGGCGGGTCGTGAATCAGATCCGCGTCGATTCGGAGACGAAGGCGCTGGCGCGGATCGCGCTCGATCGAATGCTTACATTGGTCGGCACCGGTGAAGCAAAGACGATTAGGGTCGGCACGGTCCGCGCAGCGGCTTCGACCGTCGATTAAGGATGGTTGATTTTCCGACGCGTCAAGTTACGGGAACGGATTTTCTGCCGGAGGTGAGTCTGGCAATCCATCCGCGGTTGTCTTTCTGCGGCGGCCGGCCGGACAACTTCGTCGCCAATTCGAGGATCGCGCAATAGACCGGATTTTGGCTCGTCATCGGCGTACCGAGGTCCATGGCGCTGGAGACGGCCTTGAAGTCGTTCGGGATCACGCCAAAGAGCGTCTTGCCGAGGTTATTTTCGATGATGTCGGGTGTGAGCGTGTGGATATTCTTGCGGTGACGATTGAGGACGAATTCGATCCGCTCGAATTCCATCCCGGCCTTCATTAGCGCGTCGGCCAGTCGTTTGGCATTGTCGACGGAGGGGACGGTCGCCTGGGTGATGATCAATGTCTTGCTGCATTGTTCGAGCGCGGCGCCGACGACCGCGTCCAACTTTCGCGGCAGGTCGAGGACCACGTAGGGAAAGATGCCTCGTGCGCATTGAATGATCATCCCGATCATCGTCTCGTCGATGGCGTGAGCCTGTTCGATTTTTGATGGGCGCGCCAGGACGGAGATGCCCCTGGACAACTCGCATGTCGCTTTCTTGAGCAGCAACGTATCGACCTTATCACTCCCGGCGATGTCCGCGATGGAATAGGTCGGGGCGAGATCCCAGGCTCGTGCGACGCCCCCGAACTCCAGGTCGAGGTCGGCGACGAGCGCGCTGCACTTCAACTGATCCGCGAGGGCCAGCGCCAGATGGCATGCCACGGTCGTCCCCCCGGCGCCCCCAACGGTGCTCATGACGCCGAAGACTTGTCCGGATTGATGAGTTTCAGTGCTTTTGTTGAGACTGCGACGGATGGCTACGATGAGATCGTTGGGGTCGACAGGCTTGGTGGCGAGCTGCTTGCACCCTGCCCGCACGGCTTCGACCATCGACTGTGGATTGCTTTGATCCGTCACGCCGACGACGCATAGGTTCGATGACAACTCGAGGGCGCCGACGATGATATCGCCCGCCTTGGGATCGTCGAGGTCGATGATGAGGACGCGGGGTTTGAGAGTTCCCAAGGCGTTGTGCAATTCGGCGCGCGTTCTCGTGCGCGCGACGACGACAAAGCCCGGTAGCTGGTAAGAGGCCAGGTCATCGAGGTTGTGGAGACAGATCGTGTTGTCCTTCATGGCGGATCCTCAGCTTAGTTTGCGCCGCGTAGAATCGTCCGCGCGGAGTCCGTCACCGGCGCATCTCACTTATCGCCATGAACCGGCCTTGGTCTTACTAAAGCCCGTTCGGTCCGGAAGGCGGGCCTGGCGGTTATTCGGTCGTGGCGGCCCTGTCGGCCTCGGCCCCCGCGAACGCCGGCGTTATCGAACTCAGAGGGTGATCATCGATTGTTTTAGGGGCGGCGCATCGGCGAATCGTAATGTCATCTGAGTAGAAGGCCGACGTTATTTGGAAATAGGGGTCATGCCATGGGCACGCCAGTCGATTGTTTTTTTGCGACCAAACAAGAGTGGTTGAAAATCGTCGTCGCCTTCAGTCGTACGAATAAAAAATCCGAGTTTCGCCGGACGTCGGGGCGCTATGCCTGCACCGGCGAAATCAAAGTGCTCGGCGAGATCAACGACGAGCCGTTCAAGCAGACGTGGTCGCTGATGCAACTGTCCGCCGAGGGCCTCACCGCCCGCTCGCACCTAGCGATTCCCGAAGAAACTCACGTCTCGATTCATTGGCACCAGGGGGAGCAAGACCTGGTGCTCTTGGGCCAGGTCAGGCACTGCACGCAGACAGTGGGGGGTTATAAGGTCGGCATCAAGCTCGAGTTTCCCAAAAATCAGCCAACGCGCGACACCATTCGATTGTCGATCGCTCCGATCTTTTGAGAGGCTCCAACAGAATGACGGACGATGGGAGGGAAGAACGGGCCGGAGGCCCATGCTCCCCATTCTGTTAAAGGCGCCAAGACGAAACGGTCAAGATTTGCCGATGAGTTGATGCTTTTTTCCGTCGATCTTGGTCTCTTCCACGACGACGGAGTCGTGTTTGGTGTCGAGCTTGAGGCGGACGCGGCGGTCAGGTGGGAGGGTGTATACGGTCTTGCGGCCGGAGCTGTTTTTCAACTCAAACCAAGCTTCCACTTGCGCGCCTTTGTCATCGATCCGGCGGTCCCAGATGAACTCCGTGTCGTTGCCGGTGAGCTCGGTGTAGTAGAGCCGGACCGCGTCGCCGCCGGTGCTAGTCTTCATGATGCTGACGGCGATCGCCTTACTGGTGTCGGATTCGCCGACGATGGTGTAGCGATGTGAGGCGCAGCCGGTTAGCAAAAGCAACGGAACGATGACAAAAGTGGCGCGGTACATTGGGCGAACTCCAGCTTTTATCAGCGCCGGGGCTGGGGACAGCCTGGCTCGCTTAGCCCCAGTTCTTTTCGACCCACGCAACAAGTTCTTTGACGTGCGTGACGCTGGCATCGAAGAGTTTGCGCTCCTCCCCGTCTAGTTTCAACTCGATCACCTTCTCCACGCCGTCCTTGCCGAGCACGCAGGGAACGCCGACGAAATAGCCGCCGACGCCATACTCGTTTTTGCAGTAAGCCGCACAGGGGAGGATGCGTTTCTTGTCCTTGATGATCGCCTCGGCCATCTGCACCGTCGCCGCGGCGGGGGCGTAGTAGGCGCTGCCGGTCCTGAGCAGGCTGACGATCTCCGCGCCGCCGTCGCGCGTCCGCTTCATGATGCCGTCGAGCCGGTCCTTGGGGATCAACTCGGTCACGGGAATGCCGGCGACGCTGGTGTAACGCGGCAGCGGGACCATGTCGTCGCCGTGACCGCCCATGAGGACCGCGACGATGTCCTCGACGCTGCACCCCAGCTCCATTGCCAGGAACGCGCGGTAGCGCGCCGTGTCCAGCACGCCTGCTTGGCCGACGATTTGCTTCGTGGGGAGCCCGGTCGCTTTCCAGCAGGTCTGCACCATCGCATCGAGCGGGTTGGAGACGATGATGTACACGGCCTTGGGGCTGGCCTTGGCGGCCTCTTCGCTCACGCCGCGGACGATTTTCATGTTGGTGGACATCAGGTCGTCGCGGCTCATGCCGGGCTTGCGGGCGATGCCGCTGGTGATGATGACGATGTCGGAGTCTTTCGTGTCGTCGTAGCTGTTGGTGCCGACGATGTTGGCGTCGAAGCGCTCGACCGGGCCGGCTTGGCGGAGGTCGAGGCCCTTGCCCTGCGGCATGCCCTCGACGATGTCGAGCAGGACGATGTCGCCGAGTTCCTTGGCGGCGGCCCAATGGGCGCAGGTCGCGCCGACGTTTCCGGCGCCGATGATGGTGATCTTGGCTCGTTTCATGGGGTCGTCTCTCCTGGGGTGTGAAACATCTTGCACTGGGATGATAACGTGGGACGCCAACAGCGAAAAGTCAGCTATGCCATCGTCAACAACCGCCAGAGGCGCCGGCAGTTACATGGGGCGTCTGTCGTGGGATAAGCAGTGTTGCTACACTGGCGGTGTGAAAGAGATTGGGAAAAAGTACGACCTCGCGGGGATTTGCTTTGTCACCGGCACGCTCTTGGGCTGGGCGAGTATCCTGCTTTTTCTCAAGCACCTCGTGCCGTTTCTGGATGCGTGGACGACGAACGGCTGGCGTTACGGCGTCTCGGCGCTCTTGTGGTTGCCGCTTCTGTTGACCGGGGCGCGGCGTGGGACGCTGCCGAAGGGAATTTGGTGGCGGGCGATACCGGCATCGCTTTTTAATTGCGCCGGTCAGGTGCTCTACGCCAAGATGCCGTATTACATCGGCCCGGGCCTGGGCGGGTTTTTGATCCGCGTCGCGCTGGTTTCGTCGACGTTTGGGGCGTTTGTTCTATTCGCCGACGAACGCGTGCTGCTGCGGAGCCGGCTGTTTTGGGTGGGGATGACGGCGATCGTGGCGGGCTCCGTTGGGACGGTGTTCCTCGGCCATGCGCCGATCGGCAGCGCGACGGCCACGGGCATCCTTCTCGGTGCGACCTCGGGGGCGTTCTTTGGGCTGTACGGCGTGAGCGTTCGCTACTACATGCGCGGCATCCCGTCGATGACGTCGTTTTCGGTAATTTCGCTTTACACGGCGTCGGTGTTGGTGGCGCTGATGCTCATTTTTGGAAAAGGCCACGGAAGCCAGGTCTTCGAGCTGAGCGCATTCAACGGGTTCATCCTCATCCTCTCGGCGCTCATCGGGATCGCGATCTGCCACGTATCCTATTACGCGGCGATTGCGCGGCTGGGCGTCGCGGTAAGTACGGCGATCGTGCAGCTTGCCCCGTTTCTGTGCGCGATCGGCGCGTACGTGTGGTGTGATGAAGTGCTGTCGCGGTGGCAGTGGACGAGCGGGTT
>CAYMXF010000259.1:3035-4996 GCA_964393935.1 uncultured Planctomycetaceae bacterium | reverse complement strand
GTCCTCGAAGAATTGCTCGTCGCCCTCTTCGCGGGCGGGCATTGCATCCTCGAAGGCGTACCGGGCCTGGCCAAGACGCTGATGATCTCCAGTCTGGCCCGCTGCCTGTCGCTGTCGTTCAACCGCATCCAGTTCACGCCGGACTTGATGCCCAGCGACATCACCGGAACCGAGGTCATCGCTGAGGACAAAGCGACAGGGCATCGCGCATTCAAGTTTTTGCCCGGGCCGGTCTTCGCCAATGTCATTCTGGCGGATGAGATCAACCGGACACCGCCTAAGACGCAGGCGGCGATGCTCGAGTGCATGCAGGAGCGGCAGGTCACCGTTGGCGGCGTCCGCCACGCGCTGTCGCCGCCTTTCTTCGTCCTGGCGACTCAAAACCCCATCGAACAAGAAGGCACTTACCCGTTGCCCGAGGCGCAACAGGACCGCTTCATGTTCAAGATTTACATTGGGTACCCGTCCTACGAGGAGGAATATGAGATCGCGACGCGGACGACCGTGGAGCACGATCTCCGCGTCGAGACCGTTCTCGACGCGCAGCAGATTCTCGAGTTGCAGAGCCTAACACGGCGCGTGCCGGCGGCCCCTCCTGTGATCCGACATGCTCTCGATCTGGTCCGCCGCACGAGACCGGCCGAGCCCGAGGCCCCCGAATTCGTGCGAAAGCATGTCGCGTGGGGCGCGGGCCCTCGGGCCGTGCAGTTCCTGGTGCTCGGCGCGAAGGCGCGGGCGGTGCTTCGGGGTCGACATCATGTCGCCACCGAAGACGTGCGAGCCCTTGCTCCGGCGATTCTGCGTCATCGTGTGATTACGAACTTCGCGGCCCAGGCGGAGGGCTATACCACCGACCGGATCATCGCCGACCTTCTGGAACAAACGCCGCCCCATGCCGGCGGGCTCATGGACGACGATCGTATCAAGGATGTCATCAAGGCGTAGCGCCCGAGGGTCCAAGGGGTCAAGGGACCGAGGGTCCAAGGGAATCGCGTCCGTATGCCGACCGAAAAAAATCGCTTTCTTCAGCCCGACGTGCTCGCCAAGATCGGCGGATTGGAGTTTCGCGCGCGCCAGGTCGTCGAGGGATTCATCAGCGGCATGCACAGCAGCCCCTACCACGGCTTCTCGGTCGAGTTTGCCCAACATCGCGAATACGTACCGGGCGACGATCTTCGCCACCTCGATTGGCGGGTCTATGGCAAGTCCGACCGCTATTACATCAAGCAGTACGAGGAGGAGACCAACCTCCGCGCCCATCTGCTCCTCGATTGCTCCAGCTCAATGAGCTATCCGGAGCACGCTTCGACGACCGGGCGGATGAACAAATTCGAGTATGCCGCGACGCTGGCCGCCTCGCTCGCCTATTTGCTCATCCATCAGCAGGATGCGGTCGGGCTCATGCTCTTCGACGACGACATCCGCGCGCATCTGCCCGCGTCGTCGAATCACGCTCATCTGCAAACGATCCTGGCTCAGCTTGAACAGGCGAGGCTCGAACGCCCGACGCAGAACCGCGCATTGTTTACGCAGCTTGCGAGCCAGCTCCCTCGCCGGAGCATTGTGATCTTGATTTCCGATCTGCTCGCCGACGTCGAGGAAGTGATCCAGGGAATCGAAACGCTTCGCCACGGCCACCACGAAGTGATCGTCCTGCACGTGCTGGACCGCGACGAACGCGAATTTCCCTTCCAGGACAACACGCTCTTCGAGGGGCTGGAAGCGCCGGACCTGAGCCTGACGGCCGATCCCCAGTCGCTGCGAAGCGAGTACCTCTCGGTGCTTGCAGCGTTCATCGATCGCATCCGCACGGCCTGCACCAACAGCCGGATCGATTATGTGGGGCTTTCCACGGCCGATCCGCTCGATGTCGCGCTGCGCCACTATCTGGCCCAGCGATCTCATTTGATCAAGGCACGGGCGTGATGCAACGGTATTCCCATGTTTAGCTGGCTCTCCAC
>CAYMXF010000259.1:1301-2935 GCA_964393935.1 uncultured Planctomycetaceae bacterium | reverse complement strand
CCGTTCATGCGTTCCGGCGCGCTCGGGGCGCTGAGCGGCCTTCGCGGGAAAACCGAGCGCGTCCTCGTGCTCGACGATTCTTTCTCCACCCGCTATCTCAGCCCACGCGGCGGCGCCGGCGGACAATCCGTTTTCATACGACTGAAGCAAGCGGCCTTGCAGCTCGCCGGGCGAATCTCCGAGGATTCTCCCGCCGACAGCCTGACGCTCCTTCTCACGAGCCGACCGCGGCAACCGTTGGTCGCCCTGCCCAGTCTTTCGGAAGAAAACCTCCGCAAATTGACCGATCAACTCGACGCCCTCTCTCCAACCGAAGGCGTTTCACGGATGCCGGACGCCCTGTCCGCCGTCACCGATCAAATCCGCTCCTCCCCCACACAGGCGAATCACGTCGTCTATGTCCTGAGCGATTTCCAACGCACCGATTGGGCGGCGCCAGTAGCCGGCACGAACACCGGCCCATCCGGCATTTTGGCCTCGCTCTCCGAAAATGGGCGGTCCCTGCAACTCGTTCTCATCGACGCCTCCTTAGACCACACTCCCGTGAACGTCGCCATCACGGACATCCACGGCGCACAATCCAATGTTGTCGCCGGCGTCCCCGCACGATTCGAGATCGCCATTTCCAATTACTCCGACCGCGACCTGGACCGCGTCGAATTCAGCCTGCGGACCTCTCGCCACACACTGCCGCCCGTGCTCATCCCCACCTTGCCGGCCGGACAGACGATTCGCGAGCCGGTCGAGGTCGTCTTCGGTCAGGAAGGCTCCGATTATCTCGAAGCACATCTGGTAGGTGGGATAAAAGCCGCCGACGGTGTAGCACTCGATAACACTCGCATCGCCACCGTCGAGGTCGTACCCGCCGTTACCGTCCTCATCGTGAATGGAGAGCCGAGCCCCGACAGCTACCGCGACGAGGTCTACCTGCTGTGCACGGCCCTGCATCCGGCCGGCCGCGCGGTCAGCGGCAACGAACTCACGGTCATCGAGGAACAGGAGCTGGAAGTCGCCGATCTGACGGGACACGACATTGTCGTCCTCGCGAACGTCGCCAGGATCAGCGCCGGTGCGCAGCGACGGCTCGAACAGTTCGTGGAAGCGGGCGGCGGTCTCGTCATCTTCGCCGGCGATCAAATCGACCCGGCCTTCTACAACGACCGGCTTTACAACAGCGGGCGCGGCCTCCTGCCGGCGGCCCTTACGGACGTCGTCATCGCACCGGCAGGCGGACAGCCCTTCTCCATCGTCGAGTGGAACAGCGGCCACCCGTTGATGCGCGACTTCGTCGATCAACTCGCCGGCGTCCTGCGGCAGGTTCGCGTTTACGCCTATTTCGGCGTTCGCCCGGATTCGATCGCGACGACGATGCCGACGCGTCGCACCACGACCGGAGCGACGTCCATGCCCGATCTTCCGCTCGCGACGGTCATCGCCCGATTCGGCGACGCGGACAAATCCCCGGCGATTCTCGAACGGTCCTTCGGGCGCGGGCGTTGCATCTTTGTCAGTACGAGCGTCGATCAAGAATGGAATGACTGGCCCTCCAGTTTCAGCTATTTGCCGCTGATGCTCCGACTCGTTCAATACGCCTCGCGACCCACAACCTCCAGCGGTGATACCGTCGTCGGGGC
>CAYMXF010000259.1:0-1201 GCA_964393935.1 uncultured Planctomycetaceae bacterium | reverse complement strand
GAGTCCAATCTGGCCAAGGCGGGTCGCGCGGAACTTGAAGCGGCCCACGGCTCATCGAAGTTCGAGTACGTCCGCGACGTCGTCACGTTCGCGGCGGCGGCGTTCGACCCTCGAACGGAATTATGGTGGCCGATCTTGATGGCCGCTCTCATCGTGCTGATGCTGGAACATTCGCTCGCCTGGTGGTTTGGGACCAGAGGATAGGACGGCGGCTCGACGCCTGGTTGAACATGACGACGCTGCTGGCACAAATCCCACGCACCGAGCGGATCGAGACGCACGTCGAGCTTGCGCGTTGGTCGAGCGGTAACGCGCTGCTCATCGGGGTCGTCCTTTCGGTCATCGCTCTTTACGCCGTTGCCTGGATATACCGCCGCGAGGCCCGCGGTCTGGTCACGCCTCGGCTTCGCTGGACGCTCGTCGCCTGTCGTGTTGCCGTCCTTTGTCTACTCGGCCTCATCGGGTTGGAGCCCGTGCTCGTCAACTACGTTCATCGCCGCCTCGACGCGTACACGCTCGTCCTGGCCGACGCCTCGGCCAGCATGTCGCTTACGGATTCCTATCGCCGGCCGGAGGATGTCAAGCATATCGAGCCCGTGCTCGGGCGCGCGCCCTCCGGAGGGGTCGCCCGCGCGACGTTGGAGGAGACGCTCCTGTCGCGAAACGATCATCGCTTTCTTCGCGCGTTGGCGGAACGGAACAAGGTGAAGGTGAATAGCTTCAGCGATCAGATCTCCGATGGCGATCTTGGTCCGGCAACTCGTAAACAGGGTGACGTGGCCGCCTCCGCGCCGACGTCGAGTTCGGCGGCCCCTTTCGGCATTCGGCCCGTCGGCCCGGCCACGGATGTTTCCGCGGCCGTCCGCACCGGCATCGATCAACTCGGCGGATTGCCCGTCGCGGCGGTCGTGCTGCTCTCCGACGGCGGCTTCAATCGCGGCGAGCCGGCCGATGCCGTCGCCCGGATGCTCAAGCAGCGCGGCATCCCACTCTACTCGGTGGGGATCGGCGATCCCGCGGAGCCGATCAACGTCGCCGTGACGGACGTCATCGCCCCGCGAACCGCTTTCAAGAACGATCCGTTCAGCGTCACGGTCCGCATGGCCGCGCAAAACACCGGCGATCAGCCGATCCAGGTCGATTTGCTCGAACGTCCTGTCAATTCTTCCGAGCCCGCCCGAGTCGTCGCGAGCCGCACGGT
>CAYMXF010000258.1:0-5006 GCA_964393935.1 uncultured Planctomycetaceae bacterium | reverse complement strand
CGGACAAGCAGGAGATTTCTGCAAAGCTCGTGGGGGAAGACCCGCTCACCGACATCGCGGTCTTGAAACTTGAACTGAAGGAACTCAAGACGCCGGCAGAGAACCTTCCGGTCGCGGCGTTCGGAAACTCGGACGAATTGCAGGTCGGCGACCAGGTCATGGCGATGGGTTCGCCGCTGGCCTTGTCGCGGAGCGTGACGCTCGGCATCGTCTCCAACACGCAGCGGGTTTTCGCCGGCAAGGACGACGACGACGTCGAGGAAATGGAATTGGAGAGCGGTCAGCGAACCGGGCTTTTCACGCGGTGGATTCAGCACGATTCGCTTATTCACCCCGGCAACAGCGGCGGGCCGTTGGTCAATATGAAAGGCGAGATCGTCGGGATTAACGAGCTGGGCGGCGCGGCGATCGGCTTCGCCATTCCGAGCAACCTGGCACAGTCCGTTTCCGACACCTTAATCAAGAGCGGCGAGGTCTTGCGAAGCTGGGTCGGGCTCGCCTTCAAACCCATTGAGAAGACCGGGCTGGACCACGGCGTTCTGATCAATTCGGTCGTCGAAGGGAGCCCCGCGGACAAAGGGGGAATCAAGGCGGGCGATGTGATCGTCAGCCTTCAAGGCGAGCCGGTGACCGTGCGTTTTGCCGAGGAGGTTCCGCCGCTGATGAAGCGGATCGCGGAGGTGCCGATCGGTTCCGAACTCAAGGTCGGCTACGAGCGCGACGGCAAGGCGGGGGAAGCGACGCTCAGCACGCTGAAGCTTCAAAAAGACCGCGGCGACGAGACGGCGCTTCGGGCCTGGGGCATCGCGGTGGAAGAGATCACCGAGAAGATGGCCCGCGACTACCGGCTGGACAATACGGAAGGGGCGATGATCGGCAGCGTGCATTCCGGCGGGCCGGCGCAGCTTGCCGAGCCGTCCTTGAACTCCGGGGACGTCATCCGCGCCATCGACGGGCGGCCGATCGGTGACCTGGCGGCGCTCGTCGAGCAATACAAGCGGATCATGCAATCGACGCCGCTGCCGGAGTACCTGTTGATACAGTTTGATAGGCACGGCAAGGACAATGTGACGTTGATCAAGCCCAAGCCGGAGGAAGACGAGGACCCGCCGCGGGAAGTGCCGAAGGCGTGGATCGGGATCGCGACGCAGCCGGTGATCGAAAAGCTGGCAAAGAAGCTGGGTCTTAAAGATCAACTCGGCTATCGCGTGACGCGGGTCTATCCACGGACGCTGGCCGCCGAGTCGGACTTGCGCGTGGGCGATGTCATCACGACGCTGAACGGTCAGAAACTGCGGCCGCGAGGGATGCAGGACGCCGGTCTTTTCGCGAGGGCGCTGCGCAAGCTCGAGATCGACGGGACGGCCAAGCTCAAAGTCATTCGAGCCGACAAGCCCCAGGAGCTGTCGGTGAAGCTGGAACGGACGCGGCTCTCGCCGGAAGAGGCGCGGCGCGACCGAAATCGCGATTTCGAAATGTCGGTCCGCGAGGTGACTTTCTTTGATCGCGACGAGAACCGTTGGGACGAGAAGGTCTCCGGGGTGATCGTCGAGCATGTGGAATCCGCCGGCTGGGCGGGGTTGGGCGGAATCGACGCCGGCGATCTGATTCAACGGATCAACAAGTACCCGGTGACGGGGCTGAAGAGCTATCGTAAGGCGATCGAAGCGGTCACCAAAGAGCAGCCGCAGCGGGTCGTCGTGCTGGTCACGCGCGGGGTGCAAACGCGCTTTCAATACATCGAACCGGATTGGAAGCCGGTCCTGGGACAGGAAAAGAAGACCGAGAAGGCGAACGCATCAAAAAACAAAGACGATAAGGACTCCAAAGACGAGAAGAAGGAGTGACGCGGATGTTGAATCAGAGAACGGCGCGGACGTGGCTGGCGGCGGGAGCATGCTTTTTTGCCTTGGGCGTAGCGGCCCGCGCCGACGAGATGGCGGAATACGCGAAAATCCTTTCGGAGACGTCGCCGTCCTTGGTCACGGTCAAGTTCGTGCTGAAGATGGAGGGTCAATTCGGCAAGCGTGAAAGCGAGACGGAAATCACCGGACTGATGGTCGATCCCACGGGGCTGGTGCTCTGCGCGAACTCGAAGCTCGGCATGCCGCGGTTCCTCCGAGGCTATGGCAGCGCCACGCCGACGGACCTCAAGGTGCTGATCGGCGAGGATACCGAGGGGCTGGAGGCCAAGGTCCTGGCCCGCGACACCGAGCTGGACCTGGCCTGGGTGAAGATCAAGGAGCCGGGTGAGAAAAAGTTCGCGGCGCTGGATTTTGAAAAATCCGCCTCGGTCAAGCCCGGCGAGCGACTGCTCACGATCCGTCGAATGGCCAAATTCTTCGATCGAGCGGCGACGGTCAGTGAAGGCCGGATGGCGGGCCGGACGTCGAAGCCGCGCGATCTCTTGATACCCGGCGGCGGCATCGATGTCGAACCGGGCCAAGCGGTTTTCACCGCTCAAGGAGGGTTCGTGGGCATCGTCGTGATGCAACTGCCGGACATGGAGGAGATGGAGAGCAACCCGATGGCGTTCATGGGCATGCGATCCGACCTCCTAAACGGCCTGATCCTTCCGGCGGCGGAGATCGTCAAGGCCACGGCCCGTGCGAAGGAGAGCAAAGGCGAGGAGGCCGACGAGGCAAAGGTAGACTCCGTCAGAAAAGAAAAATCCGACAAGCCCTTAGCAAAAGCCGCTCAACCCAAGACCAAGGCTGGCAAGAAAAAAGACGACGACAATGATGACGGCGACGAAAGCGGGGCGGACAAAGACAAGAAGAAAAAGAAGGACGACGACAAGAATGACGATGGCGACTAGTCGCCACTGATCGTCACGACATCGCCGACGCGGATCTTGCCAGATTGGAGGATGCGGCCGTGGACGCCGCCGCGGCAGTCAGGCTTTAGGGCCGTCTTCAGGCCGAAGTGCAGGCGATCCATCAGATCGCAGGGTTTCGTCTCTCCCTCGACTTTCAATACGACTTCTCCCACCTTGATCTGAGCGCCGATCAGGTGGCCCAGTTTCTTGGCGTCCACCAGCACGTTGGCCCGCCGGGTGTACCAGGGAAGGTCGGTCTTCAATTCCTTTTGAACGTCATTCCATTGCGCGGCGGCAATCAGCGTGAGTCCTCGGTCCGCTCGGGCGGCGATGTCGCCGACGAGCCCGCCGTCGCGCTCGGCCGCCGCTTCGTTCACTTCCTTCATCTGGCCCTTGTCCTTACAGCGCAGGGCGATCGAAATGACTCGGCCGATCTGTCCGTTGGCCATGGGACCGCTCCTTCAAGAAAGAAGGTAGTCACGACGAGTTCGCCGGGCAAGACAGATTCTTATGCGCCTCCGGTGAAGAGCCGGATGATCGTCTCGCTGAAAATCGTCAGCGGCACCAGGAAGATCGAGCTGAAAAACGCCGTAATCACTTCCGTCATCGACGAGAACAAAACATCCAGTGCAAAGTTCATGGCAAATCCCTGTTAAAAACGCATCGACAGGCCCGCGCCGGTGAAGAAGTCGTCCGCCTCTTCGTTCAGGCCGACACCGGTTCGGACATCAAATTGCAAGTTGTCGGTGATCAAAAACGTGAAGCCGCCATTGGCCGTGTGGGCGCAATCGGTCCAGCGGTCGTTCGGATAGAAACCGTAATACTCGACGTACGTGCCGATCCGCTTGGTGATCGTGTAGCCAAGCGAAACGGAGGCGGCAGTTTGGAAAAAGCGGCTGCTTTCGCTCGTCGGCACGGCGAAATTGAGGTTTCCCGATAGGGCGAAATCGGCGGGGAGCTCGTAGGACCAGAGGATTTTGATTTGCGGATCGACGTCTCCGGAGGTCTTTGTGGCTGCGCCGGTCGGCAGGGAGAGTTCGCCGATGACGCCGAGTTCCGGGCGCAAGCCGTCCTGCGCAACTAGATGCCGCTTGAAGCCGACGGTCATGTCGGTGCCGCCGTCGTCGTGAACTTCGCGGCGGATCGTGCGGCCCGAGTCATTTTTTTCCTTGAAGAGTTCCTCGGTCAACGATCCGCCGATCCAGCCGATGCGCAGCTCCCAATCCTTGACGACGCCGATGCGCAGGAGCGCTTCGGGCAGGGTCTGGTCACTGACGCGCTGGCCGTCTTCATCGTCGTAGGTGTAGGTATAGCCGGTCTCCAATTGAAGATGGCCGAAGGGGATGACGGCGGTGGACTCGGTGAAGTCCGGACGATCCGTGATGATCGGTTCGGTCAGCGGCTCCGCGGGCAGGCCGAGGATGTTCACAGTCTTGGGCGGCTCGTCAGGTTGGCTCCCCGCCGTTTGTGCGTATATCGTCGAGTCGGACATGGCCGCGGATGCCAAGGCCACGATCGAGAGCGCGCGACGAGCCCGCTGGACGCGGTGAAGTAGTATAAACTTTATAAATGACCAGATACCCATTTGTGTAGCATAAGCTATATTGCGGCGCTTCGGCTGTCAACGGACCGCGGAGGCTGGTTCAGCGAGTCGACGCCCTGAAGGCATGGTGGGCCGAGTCGATGGACATACCGTCCAGCCCTATACTGCCGCCTTCTCTTTCTTGGCGTCGACGAAGCACGCCTAACTTACGTTGAGGATTCGGCTTACCTGCGATGGCGATGAAAACGCAATACGACATGGGTCCGGAGGCCAAGGCCGCTTACGGCCAGACGCTACTGGGGCAGGTCGACGCGAGGTTCTTGTCCAAACCCCACGCCGGCAAAATCGTGTTGATCGTGGTGGCCGCTGCGCTGTCCGTCGCCGCCGTCCAGACGTCGATTCGCATCCGAGAAGTCGATCGCAGCGCGTTTCGTGCGAGCGGCGAACGGCATCGGACGGCGCTGGGGCGGTGGCTGCCGGACGCTCAGGCGCTCTCGGCCGGGGAGGATCCTTATGCTCCTGGCCATTGGTTCCCGACGCCGCCGCTGGTGCTGATCAGCCTCGTGCCGTTGTCGAAGATGTCGTACCTCGCGGCGGGAATCGTTTGGGCCTTCTTGAAGGTCGTGGGCGTCGTTTTCGTGATCG
>CAYMXF010000257.1:0-5010 GCA_964393935.1 uncultured Planctomycetaceae bacterium | reverse complement strand
CAGGACTCGAACCTGCGACCCCCTCGGTGTAAACGAGGTGCTCTAACCAACTGAGCTAATCGCCCGGGGGCGCGAACTTTGGTAGGAAGATTGTATCGCCGGGGGCCACCGGCGGGCAGAGCCCGCCCTACGATCGCTTTCGCCATTCGCTATTCGTCATTCGCCATTTCTATCGTACCGGGCCGGAGCCGAGGTCGTCTTCGGACATCACCTGGAACTTGCGGTTCTTGAGGACGTGCGCGGCCGTCTCGACGCCGTCGGTGTGGATGGCCAGCGCGGCTTGGCCGGTCGGGCGGACCAGCAGCGGATAGGCGTAGTCGATGTTCACTTCGCCGGCCAATAGCGCCGAGCAGATGGACATCAGCCCGTGGCCGTGCGGGACCTCCACGACGAGCAGTTCGCTGATGCTGAGGGGGAAGCCCCGGTGCTTTAGAATGTCGATGGCGCTGTCGGTCGGATCGCAGATCAGGCGGACGACCGCGCAGTCCACGGCGTGTACGACGGACATGCCGACCACGCTGACCGTGGAGCCCTCGAAGGAGCGGAACAGGCGCATCAACGCCCCGACCCGATCCTCCAGGAAGACGGAAATCTGCCGGACGACGGGAGAGCCAAAGCCCTCGGCGGTTTCAAAAGGATTGACGGCCATCGTAAATATTGTATCGGCCGTCGGGCGGTGCAGAAAGCATTTCCCGCTACGGATTTGGCGGAAAAAACGGCCGCCACCTATTATGGGGGGCAGCCTCGGAGGGCGGCATGTCCGAATCGGCGAAAAGATTGACCAGTTGGCCGGATGCCGGCGGGCGGTTCGGCCCCTATGGCGGGCAGTTCGTGCCGGAGACGCTGATGGCGGCGCTTCGGCAACTCGACGAGGCGTATAAGGCGGCCAAGGTCGATCCGGCGTATTGGGGGGAGTTGGAGCGTTACCTGTCCGAGTACGTCGGCCGGCCCAGCCCGCTCTATCACGCGGCGCGGCTATCGCACGATTTGGGCGGCGCGGCGATTTATCTCAAGCGCGAAGACCTGAACCACACCGGGGCGCACAAGATCAACAATACGCTGGGCCAGGCGCTATTGGCCCGGCGGATGGGCAAGCGGCGGCTGATTGCCGAGACCGGCGCGGGGCAGCACGGAGTGGCGACGGCGACGGCGGCGGCGGTTCTCGGTTTTGATTGCGTCGTGTACATGGGGGCGGAGGATGTTCGCCGACAAAAGCTAAACGTCTATCGGATGAAGCTCATGGGGGCGAAGGTCGTGCCGGTCGAGAGCGGCCAGCGGACGCTCAAGGACTCGATCAACGAGGCGCTGCGCGACTGGATCGCCAGCGTCGCGGATACGCATTACGTCATCGGCTCGGTGATGGGGCCGCACCCCTTCCCGATGATCGTACGCGATTTGCAATCGGTGATCGGGCGAGAGACGCGGCAGCAGATTCTGGCGGCGCGCGGGCGGTTGCCGGACGCCGTCGTGGCGTGCGTGGGCGGGGGCAGCAACGCGGCGGGGATTTTTTATCCGTTCCTAGAGGACCAGGGTGTTCGCCTGATCGGCGTCGAGGCGGCGGGCGAAGGGTTGGACAAGCGCCATAGCGCGACGATCTCCCGCGGCCGGCCGGGCGTGTTGCACGGCATGCAGACGCTCGTGCTCCAGGACGACGACGGGCAGACGCTGCCGGTGCACTCGGTCTCGGCGGGGCTCGATTATCCCGGCGTCGGGCCGGAGCACGCCTATTGGGCCGAGACGAAGCGGGCCGAGTACGTCGCCGCGACGGACGACGAGGCGCTCGATGCCTTCGAGCGTTTGAGCCGGACGGAGGGGATCATCCCGGCGTTGGAACCGGCGCACGCCATTGCACACGTCGCGAAACTCGCGCCGACAATGCCCCGCGATCAGATCATCGTCGTCAATCTCTCCGGGCGGGGTGACAAGGACTGCGTCGAGGTGGCCAGATTGCGAGGCGCCGATCTTGGCTGAGAAACGCCAAAACGCCAAAACGCCGAAACGCCAAAACGTTGCGGCGTCCGGGCGGATTGAACAAGCCCTGCGCCGTCCGCCGGGGTTGTGGCCGTTTCTGGTGGCGGGGTATCCGAGCCTGGACGCGGCGGCGGCGCTGCTGCGGCGATTGAACTCGTTGCCGATCCGCGGCGTGGAACTGGGCATTCCTTTTTCCGATCCCATCGCCGACGGGCCGGTGATCCAACGCGCCTTCACAGAGGCGCTCGCCAATGGCGTGAAGGTCCGCGACATTTTCGACATGGTCGCATCGGTGCGAAGCGAGATCGAGTACCCGATCTTGGCGATGGTCTCGGCATCGATCGTCTATCGGCGCGGCGTCGAGTCGTTCGTCGCCCAGGCCAAGGCGGCGGGCTTCGACGGATTGATCGTGCCGGATATTTCGCTCGAAGAAGCGCCGAAGCTGTCGGCGGCGACGAGCGCGGCGGGGCTGCGCCTCTCCATGTTGATCGCGCCGACGACGCCCCCCGAGCGACGGCTGCGGATCGCGGAAGCGGCCTCGGGATTCTTATATTACGTCTCCGTGCAAGGCACGACGGGCGAGCGGACGGCTTTGCCAAAAGACTTAGCTGAAGAAGTGAAGGCGATCCGGGCCACATCGTCTCTGCCGGTCGTCGTGGGCTTCGGAATCAGCCGACCCGAGCACGTTCGCCAGGTCTGCCACTTCGCCGACGGGGCGATCGTCGGCAGCGCACTCGTGCGGCGGATGACCGATCTGATCGCCTCAGGGCAGGATGTAGTAGAGGGGGCCGCACGGCTTGTCGCCGACTTGACCGCCGAAGCCGCTTGAGAATCGCCCGTCGCCCTTCAATAATCCCCCCGTGCACATTTTGGACACGCTCTCGAAGGACGAGCGCGTCAAGGCCCTGTTCGCCGCGGTGGCCGGGAAACCTGTAGGGCGTGTCGAACACGCCGAGGCTTCACCACCCCCCTTGGCGGCGACCGGGCTGTGGGGATCCTCCGCGCCCATTTTGGCCGCCCTCATCGCATCGCAATCTCAGCGGCCGGTACTTTACGTCACCGCACACCTCGATCAGGCGGACGATGCCCGCGACGACATGGAGACGGTGCTGGGGCGGGCCGTCGAAGTGCTTCCCGCGTGGGAGACGTTGCCGGGCGAGGGATCGGGGGCGGGCGAGATCAGTGCGGAGCGGGCGCGGCTGTGCGCGATGCTGAGGGAGGGGTCAAGGGGTCAAGGGGTCAAGGGGTCAAGCGACGGATCAGCGACTTTCCCCTCGGCCCCTCGGCCCCTTGGTCCCTTGGACCCTCCTTTGGTCATCGTCGCGCCGATTCAAGCCTTGATTCAACCGGTCCCATCGCCGGAGAGTCTCGACGCCAATACGCTGACGCTCTCCGTCGGCGAGCCATGCGAGCCGGACCAGATCGCCGCGTTTCTCGTCGAGCATGGGTTCGAGCGGTTGGACCAGGTGGAAGAACCGGGGGACTTCGCCCAGCGCGGCGGGATTTTGGATATCTTCGCCTCGACGGAGCGGGACCCGGTGCGCATCGAATTCTTCGGCGATCGGATCGAGTCGATCCGGCAATTCGAGGTGGGGTCGCAGCGTTCGATGCGGACGCTGACGACGACGCGGATCACGCTGCCGCCCTCGCAGGCGAAGTTGAGCGCGGCCCAAACGACGACCTTTCTCAACTATCTCGACGAGCGAACGCTCATCGTCCTCAGCGAGCCGACGGAGGTGGCCGAGATCGGCCGGACGATCCTCGATCGCCTGGGCAACCCCGTCGGGCACTATCCGGTCGAGGCGATCCTGCGAAAGTCGGGGACGTTCACGCAACTGCAACTGAGCCGCTTCCCGACCGGCGCTGCGGCGGATGAGGACACGATCGCGCTTTCATGCGAATCGCTGCCGACGTTCGAGGCCAAGGCGACGGACGCCGTCGAGCAGCTCCTGGCGATGGTTCGTCAGGATCAGGTCGTCGTCTATTGCGACAACCAGGGAGAAGTCGATCGCCTCAACGAGTTGATCGCTCAGGCGCCGCGGACACCCGAAACGCCGCCGGTCGTGCCGACGCAGATCGGATTGATTCATCAAGGCTTTCGGTGGGTGAGCGACGTGGATGGCCGGCGCACGGCCCTCGTGGTCCTGGCCCACCACGAGCTATTCCGCCGGTACACACAAAAGCGAAGGTTGCGCAAGGTCGCGGCGACGCGGCCGATCGAATCGTTTCTCGATCTGGCCGAGGGCGATTTCGTCGTACACGTCGCGCACGGCATCGGCCAGTACGTCGGCATGAAGACGATGCGACGCGGCGACTCGCGCACCAGCGAGGAATTCTTGACGGTTCGCTTCGCCGACGATGCGACGATGCACGTGCCGGCGTCGCAGATCGATCTGGTGCAAAAGTACATCGGGGCAAAGTCCGTGCGGGCGCCGCTCTCCAAGCTCGGCGGCAAGCGCTGGGAGAAGACGAAGGAGAAAGTCGAGGAGGCGGTCGGCGACATGGCCGCGGAGCTGCTGCGGATTCAGGCGCTGCGAGAATCGCAGCCCGGAGTGGCCTTTCCGCAGGATACGCATTGGCAGACCGAGTTCGAGAACGCCTTCCTCTACACCGAAACGCCGGACCAGGTCCTGACGCTTCGCGACATCAAGACCGATATGGCCCGGCCCCGGCCCATGGACCGATTGCTCTGCGGCGACGTCGGCTACGGGAAGACCGAATTGGCGATGCGCGCGATCTTCAAGGTCGTCGAGTTCGGCAAGCAGGCGGCGGTCCTCGTGCCGACGACGGTGCTGGCCGAGCAGCATTTCCGCACGTTCAAGGAGCGAATGGCGGATTACCCGTTCGTCGTCGAATGTTTGAACCGGTTCCGATCGGCGAAAGAACAAAAGGACATCATCGTCGCGGCCAAGGCGGGGCGAATCGACGTCCTCATCGGCACGCATCGGCTGATTTCCAGGGACGTGGGCTTCGCCGACCTCGGGCTGGTGGTCATCGACGAGGAGCAGCGCTTCGGCGTCGAGCACAAGGAGCGGCTCA
>CAYMXF010000256.1:3325-5015 GCA_964393935.1 uncultured Planctomycetaceae bacterium | reverse complement strand
GATTGGAGTAGGGTTTTCAGCAGGTCGGGTTGCACGGGGTGGCCTGTTTATAAGCGAGAGGTCCGGCGGATTTCGCCGTTTTCAGTTCTGGGAGAGCGGGCCAGAGGCCCATGCTCCTTGGATGCTAGTGCGGCGGCGTGACAAATAACAGGTCCTAGTTTGACTCGATGGGGCAGGACAGGTATACTTATTTTTGCAGTTCGATTTTCGCGCGGGGGCTTGCCGCCCTTCTCGAAACCGCCGCCGCGCGATGCCTCCGGGGGGCCCGGAAGCAAGCGGGTCGGGATTCGCCGATACCCGCAAAAAGGACAACCTAGGGTTTTTTCATGGATGAGCAGCGGTTCGCCGGTCAGCGGTTGCTCCAGCTTGTCGGTCCTTTCCTGGAGCGGCAGGACCGTGCGGGTCTTGCGGCGGCGCTGGAAGGGGGCTGGTCGCCGGAGTGTCTCGCTCTCCTTTTAGAGGACCCTGATTGGTCGGTCGTGCGGGCGGCGGCGGTCTGCTTGGGGCTCGTTGGGGAAGCGGAGGCCGGGCCTGCCCTGGCGAAACTCCTGGCCTACGATGATCCCGTGGTGGTCGAGGCGGCGGAGGACGCGTTGTGGAGGATTTGGTTCCGCGCTGCTGGGCCGCTTCCGCAGGCGGTGCTCAGTCGCATCGCGAAATCGATCCGCGAAGGAGAAACCGAGAACGTCGCGCCGATGCTCACGGAATTGATCCGGTCGCATCCGACGTTCGCCGAGGCCCATCATCAGCGGAGCCAGGCGCACTATCTTCGCGGGGCCTACGACGAGACGTTGCGGGACGCGCGGCGGGCTTTTGAGTTGAACCCGCTGCATTTTGGGGCGCTGGCCAACATGGCTCATTCGTATGCCGCGCTGGGCCACTACGCGGAGGCGCTCAAGGCGTATCGCGAAGTGCTCGCGCTCCATCCGCACATGCCCGGCATCCGCAGCTCGATCCGGCAAGTTCGCGAACGATTGGGCCAGACGGTATCGGCCGAGGCGTTGACGCTGGTCGACGCGGAATAGCCTTTCAACTATCTTGATCGTAAGCCATCGGCGCGACTATTTTGCTGCGCTGTCGGGCTAGGGACTGATCGCGCGGAGGAAGCGAAAGTCGTAGATGCCCGTCGAGTGGCCGTCGCCCCAGGTGATTTGAAGGGCGTAGTTGCCGACCAGATGCGCGTCGGCGAAGACGATCGCGCGATCGATGCCCGTGGGCAGAATGGTCAGCGATAGGCCGGTGTTCGACGACGAAGGTTGTTCCCGCGTCTCGCGGCAGGTTGCGCAGGGGCAGCGTTTGCGGAGATAGGCGAGCGGGTAGTGGCTCGTCGCGCCGTCGGCCCACTTGATCTTGAGCCCCTCTTTGCGGTCCATGTGCAAGTCTACGGGGCGGACCTGGTCATCGGAGATAGGCCGGTCGAGGGCTTGGGCGATGAGCTTCTCTTCATTCGTGGGCTTGGGTTGATTGGGATTGGGCATTTTGACAGCCGGTTTGGCGCGAACCCCGTCGCTCGTAATGGCCGTATCATAGCAGACGCCCTTGTGACGGGCAGGGTGTTCGGAGCGAGGATGATGGAATTGCGCGAGGCTACCGCGGCGGACATTCCGGCGGTCGAAGAGATCTACAACCACTACGTCCTGCACTCGACGTGTACGTTCGCGACCGATCCCGAGGACGAGGAGTATTGGCG
>CAYMXF010000256.1:1617-3225 GCA_964393935.1 uncultured Planctomycetaceae bacterium | reverse complement strand
CATCGAGCCGGGTCGCTACGACCTCATCGCTTGCGTGAATTTTCTACACCGCTCGCTAATGCCTCAGATCGTGGAAGGGGTACGCCCCGGCGGGCTGGTGGTGTATGAAACCTTTGTCGATCCCCAGCGACAGCAGTTTGGCAAGCCCAGCAGGGAGACCCATGTACTCAAGAGCGGGGAACTACCCAAGTGGTTTACCGGCTGGGAGATACTGGCCAGCCGGGAGGGGCTTTCCGGGCCGCGGCGCTATGCGGCCGGGCTGATCGCGCGAAAACCTTAACTGGCACTATCGTGTCGGCGGTCGGCGTGTCTAAAATGGAATATGGGCTGGGGCGGAGGTCGAGTCATGACGCAGCGATGTTTGGTCGCGTGTCTAGTCATCGGTCTATCCCTCTCATGGTCGACTGCGCGGGGTCAACCGCCGACGAACGGCTCGGATGTTCAAGCGCCCGGTCGAATGGAAGCCGCGGGCGGCCCGGCGATGACGCCATCGGGCGATCCCTATCAGATGAGCCCGGGGCACTATGTTCGGCCGGGTCCTTATACGCCGGACTATTGGAGCCCTCATCTGCGGCCGTTTCCGGATTACAGTTACGAGCGAAGCCCGTTCTCCGCGCCGCTGACTCGCTCGACCACTCCATTTCGCAATTTTGGACGCCAGCCCGCTTATGGCGCCGCGCCGACGTACGGCTGCGGGCCGGTTTATGCCGGCGGTTATGGTTCTGGCTACGCCGCGCCGTTTTATGGAGACGCGGCGTCCGCCTACCACCAGGGCCGTTACGACGCCGATCGCGAATACAATTGGTTCCTCGCCTCGCAGCGTGCCGGGCGACTGCTCAATCAATACTCCGCGATGTTCGACGAGGGGATGCGGCTGTTTCGCGACGGCGATTACGAGCAAGCGGTGGTGAGCTGGCTTGGCGCGGCGGAGTCCAACCATTCCAACGCGGCGTCTAGGCTTCATGCCGGTCATGCGATGTTCGCGCTGGGGCGTTACCGCGAAGGCGTGCAGCACATCGCGCGGGCCTTCGAGCTGTCACCGAGCCTGGCGTACAAAATCTACGACCTACGCGACGAGTACGGCGACAAGGCCGAGTTCGAGTCGCACTGGGCGGCCCTACGGACCTTCGTCGCGGAACATCCCGACGATGCATCAGCGGCGACGATGCTCGGCTACGTCACGTTCCACACCCAAGGCCCCGGTGCGGCGTGGCCGGTCCTCGAACGGGCGTCGAGGCTCGACCGGCATAGCTTTTTCATCCCCAAGCTGCTCAACGTTGCCCGTCAGGCGAGTCCGTCGGTCAAGCCTGACCGTTCGACAACGACCTCGCGCAGCAAATCGAAGACCAAGTCGGCCGTCCGCCACGGCCGATCTTCGACCCGCAAGTCGCGTCCTTCTCTGCCCGCGTGGGGCGTGTGAACTTGGCGCCTATGCGATTAAGGGTTTTGCCCTCAGGGATTAGGGCGCGCCGCCAGCGCCTTTTTCAAAAGCACCGGTAATTGAAACGTCGTGCTTTCCTCCGCCGTGGTACAGAGTTGCACGTCGCCGGCGCCGAGGTCGCGAAGGCGATCGAGCACGGCTTGTACGACGGATTCGGGCGTGCTCGC
>CAYMXF010000256.1:0-1517 GCA_964393935.1 uncultured Planctomycetaceae bacterium | reverse complement strand
GTCAGCACCATCAGCTTTGCGTGCGGCGGGAGCGCGACTGAGCGGGCCTGCCATTCGTTTTCGACGAGCGTGATGTGGCCGGGGGCCTGGCCCATGGTGCCGATGACCTCGTCGTGGCCGGCGTGGCCGATCAAGAGGATGTGATAGCCCAGCTTGACGAAGCGGTGGACTTCGAGATGCACCTTGGTGACGAGCGGGCACGTCGCGTCGATCAGGCGGAGGCCGCGCGTTTCGGCTTCCCGGAAGACGGTCGGGGCGACGCCGTGGGCGCTGAGGATGGCGACGCCCCCGGCGGGCACTTCGGAGAGTTCCTCGACGAAGACGGCCCCTTTGTCGCGCAGGTGCCGGACGACGTGGCTGTTGTGGACAATCTCGCGTCGGACGTAGACCGGCGGGCCGAAGACCTCCAGCGCAAGGTCCACGATCTTGACGGCGCGATCGACGCCGGCGCAAAAGCCGCGGGGATTGGCGAGAAGGACGTTCATGGGTTTCAAGAACAATGGAAGTATATGAGGGGCTGGGGTTAATGACGAATGACGAATAGCGATAGAGGCGGCGGCGGGTCTCGCTTCGCTCGACCTGCCCTACTGACTGGATGACGGCTTGTTTTCGGCCGCGGGCATCGGCGGGTCGGCGCGGTAGAGGCTGGCGCGTTCGCTGACGGCGAGTTTGGCGAAGGCGGTGTCGTCGCAGTCCTTGGTGACTTGATCGTAGTAGTGCACGGCTTGGCCGCCGTGGCCGGCGTTGGCCAGGGCGCGGGCGAGGTGAAGCAGCTTGTTGCAACGGGCCTCGTGCTTCGCCGCTCGTTCGGCCTGTTGGATCAGTGCGGCAAGATTTGGATCGGATCTCATCGCGTCGATTCGCCGGGCGGCCTCTTTGGCGACCGGGGCGTCGCCGAAGTCCGCGACAATCCCTTGGTATTCGCGGAGCGCCTCGATGTGCTTGTTCTCCTTGACCAGCGCGTTGGCCTTGGCGATCCGATCATCGACGTAGCGCGTGGCGACGGACCTGGCGAGTTTCGGCGGCTTCTCCCGTAGCAGTTTGTTGACGGTCGCTTCGCCGCCTTGGGCGCTATTGCCCCAGAAGACGACCTTGCCGTCGGGGTCGATGACAAAAACGGTGGGAAACCCGCGGGAGCCGAAGTCCTCGCGCGTGCGCGCGGCCTGGGTGCCCACGAGGTAGTTGATCTTCATGCTCGTCATCAAGCGGGAGATGGCCTGGATCGGCTCATCGGTGAGCGCGACCAGGACGACGCCCTTATCTTTGTATTTGTCTTGCACCTGAACCAGATGCGGGATGCCGGAGCGGCAAGGCCCTCACCACGTCGCCCAGAATTCGAGCATCACGATCTGGCCCTTGAGGTACTCCTGCGGGAGCGTCTGCATGCCCTTGGGGAGGTTGGACCATCCGCCGGCGTTGATCGCCGGAGCTTGATCGCCGACCTTGACGCCTGCCAATGCGGGGGATGCGACGCTGCCGAGAAGCGTCATCAGCAAGAGGGTCTTTCGCGCCATCAA
>CAYMXF010000255.1:0-5016 GCA_964393935.1 uncultured Planctomycetaceae bacterium | reverse complement strand
AGCGGACGCGGCGGCCGGGAAGCTCGAGCGCTTCTACCGCGGCAGCCTCGCGGACCTGGAAAATGCCGGCTACGGCCGGGCCCGGCAGGACCTGCAACCTATCAACGGCGAATACGACGTGTCTGCGATTCAAACGTCGCGCGGCTGCCCGGTCGGTTGCGAGTATTGCAGCGTGACGGAATTCAACGGCGCGCCCATCCGCCGGCGGCCGATGGCCGACGTCATCGACGAGTGGTTCAAGACCACGAAGCCGTTTGTATTCGTAGTCGATGACAATTTTTTCGGCGTAGGCGAAAAGCACGCCGTCTGGGCCAAAGACCTCCTCCGGCAGGTCATCAAGGAAGGCCACAAGCGCAGTCCCGTCGCCAACATGCTCAAACGCGTCCCTGGCATCCGGCGGCTGCTCGGCTTTGCCCCAAAGCTGTGGTTCAGCCAGACGACGATCAACATGGGCGACGACCCGGAGGGGCTCTCGCTGGCGCACGAAGCCGGGTGCGTCGGAATGTTGGTGGGCTTTGAGACGTTTAATAGCGAGAACCTGAAAGACTTCCACAAAGGCATCAACCGCAAAAACCTCGATCGCTACCAGACGCTCGTGCGCGGTTTCCAACGCGAGGGGATCTCGGTCTTCGGCGGGTTCATCATTGGGGCCGACGCAGACGACGAGAACACCGTGGCGACGACCGCACTTCAAGCCGTGCAGGTCGGCATCGACACCATTCAGATCACCAATCTCACGCCGCTGCCCGGCACGAAGATGTACGATCGGTACTTGAAGGAGGGGCGAATCTTCGCGACGGATTATCCGCGGGACTGGGAGCGGTACACGTTCGTCGAGACAGTGTATCACCCGCGGAAAATGACCGCCCAAAGGCTGGACGAGGCGATCTACGAATTGCGGCACATCGCCGCCCGCGAAAACTGGGTCTGGAAGCGGACATTGCGGACGCTCTGGCGAACCAAGAGCCTGACGACGGCGGCGTTTATCCACGGCATGAACGTGGGCTGGAAGCGAATGGCCAAGGTCCAGTCGCCGCGCGACGAGGAGCGCTTCGGCCTGCACCTCATGGAAAGCCTGCGGACCGCTCTGATCCGCAAAGCCTTCGGCATGTTCCAAAGCAAATGGGTCCCGACTCGGTTGAGCGTGCAGGCCGCAGCCGCGGGAACGTAATTTTCTGCTGCTCGCTTGCTCATACCGGAGAGGGAGGGATTCATTTTGGCCCGATTCGTCATCCTCTTTCAAAGCTTATCTCATCTCCCAACCTCCGAAACGACAACGACTCTGCCCATTTCGGTGATGTTCTGTTTCTCCACGACTCCTATCGCCTTGTCATACATTTTGAGGGCGGTATCAGGGCAGCCGCGGTGTATTGCGTATTCAATTCCGACCAGGCTGATTCATGGAAGTAGGCCAGAGGGTCCAGGTACTTCAGGACAAAGCGGCATTTCTATTCTTGCTCAAGCCTTGCACGGCACAGGCGACACTCGTGATGGCCGTCCTCTTGGTCGCTTCGTAAATGCCGTTCGACCCTGGTGAAGGCGTTGTCACCGCCTTTCATGATTCGGTTGCGCCGGCCATCCCCATCCGGCGCAGCCAGCGGTAATGCGACGCCACGCCGGTCAGGAAAGTCTTATACGCCTTGTATTTCAGCCCAAACTCACGGCACGTCTCCTCTACGAGTTTTGCAAGTGCCGGATAATGGACGTGACAGATCTGCGGAAAGAGGTGATGCTCAATCTGAAAGTTCAGTCCACCGACAAGCCATGCGAGCACCCGATTGCGCGGAGCGAAATCCACAGTCGTTTCGACCTGATGCTCGGCCCAACTGGATTCGATCCGCCCGGTGTCCGGGCGCGGTTGAGGAAAGGCGGCGTCCTCCACGCAGTGCGCCATCTGAAACACGACGCTCAGCGTTACTCCCTGTACGAACGACGCTATCCCGTAGAGCCCTAGCACGCACCACCACGGGTGCAGCAGCATCGGGAGCCCGAATGCCAGCGAGAAGAACAGCACCTTGCCGCCGATAAAGGTCACGAGGTCCCAGCCCCGAGGCCGAGGAAAGCGATGTCCGCCGATTCGCCCGGCGAGCACGTCGTGGAAGTCGTCGTAGAGATGCCACTTGACAGGCAGGAATCCGTAGAGAACCCACATGTAAAGGTGCTGCATGCGGTGGAACTTCAAGCGCTTCTGGTGCGGCGACAATCGGCCCAGCAAGCCGACGTTGATGTCATCGTCGTGCCCCGTGACGTTCGTGTAGCTGTGATGAATCGAGTTGTGCTTTCGGGCCCATACGTACGAACTTCCGCCCAGCAGATCGAGCGTCAGGGACGCCAGCTTGTTGATCCATCGGTGATCGGAGTAGGCGCCATGACCGCCGTCGTGCTGAATATTGAATGCGGCCGTCGCCAGCGACAATCCGAGCAAAATCGCCAGCGGAATGGCCAGCCACCACGCGCCCGCGCCCACCACCAGCAGGATATATACCGCGGCACACCCGGCCAGAATGATCGCCGACTTGGCGTACATCTGCGGACAGTCGCGCGGCTTGCGGCCGGTGCTGGCAAAGTACTCGTCGACCCGCTGCCGAAGCGCTCGTCGGAAGCCGTCGGGCGTTTGAAATTTCAACGGAGCCAATTCCGTGTCCGCACTCACCCGATCAAGCGTTTCGCCGAACTCATGGCCTGCTTGCACTATTTTGCTCACTCGCTGCCTCAGAAAAAGAAAGCCGACGTGGCCAAACGCTCTGAGGCATTCAGCCACGTCGGCTCATTCGTTCACAGGCTTCCGCGTATTCAGGATGCCTTTCAAGCCGCGAGGACTATACGGTTGGCTGCTGGGAAAGCAAGCGCGGCGGATGCTGCTTCTGTTATCGACTTCATGGCTTCATCGGCGATCCGATCGGACGTTTTCCTGCGCTAAAACTGGAGGCGCAGGGCATTTTCGCAGATAGCTGAGTAGATCGGAAACTTGTGCCGTGGCCAGCGCCACGCAGGTATCGGCGCCGCCTAATAAATGCGGATGAGGCCGCTCGTCCTGTTCAGAATCCAGCCGCATGGAAAGACCACGTCGCTACATCTCCCTGGCGCTCGTAGGGTGCCTCGGGCGCAAAGATCCATTCGTCGCTGCGCCGAAGAACCCGACACGGGTCCTCAAGGTCCAATATCGCCAGCCCCAGACGATACAGACAACCGCCCGCGGTATGCCGCACGCCGTGGCAGAGGATCAACCATCCTTCCGGAGTTTCCAGCGGTGGAGGGCTTAAACCAATCTTATTGGCGTCCCACCACGCGCCGCGCCGCTGCGTTGGACGGCCAACGACGTCCGGGTGGAATTATGGCTGGACAACGGCGACGTGGACGTGGAGAGCTTTGGGAATATCGCACAGCTCGGCGATACTCTGCAGCCGACAGGCTACGTCATGGTGCGCGTCCGGTCGGAGCCGTACGTCTCGGACGACGGCCGAGTCGAGGCCGTCACTTCCCAGCGTGCGGTCTACCAGAAAACCCAGCCCAAGCAATAGCGCTTCATTCCGGTTACTCCTTCGAGAGTCCCACGTCGCAAGCGTTGCCGCAGACACCGCAGTTCCCGTGATCGCCTGCGGTGCGGGTGCATTTGCAGTTCACCCATGCCGCCTTCCGGCATAGCCCGGCTATTCGACTTCTTCGAATCCCTTAAACACGAAGTGATAGGCATCCAGAACTCGATCGTACTGGGCGACGAACTCGGTTGGATAACGGGTCGATCTTCCCAGCACCGCGGGACGCGGCACTGGAAGCGTGAAGTTCTGCCGGGAGAGCAGCAAGTCCTGGGTGACCATGGGCTCGATAAAGTGCATCGAGCTTGCGTTTGGCATGAAGCCGGCGATCATCGTGGCCATCCAGATGTCGGTGGCAGTGCGTTCGCTGAGCGGCCCGGCATGGCGTCCCATCTGAAGAATCGAAGGCGGCTCCGGCGGGGCCCAGCCGACCGGAACGCGTTCCGCCGGTGCCGGGGTGAAGAACAACCCGCCTGGAATCGTAAACACGTCGGCCGCGGGGATGCTGTAGTAGTGGAAGTCGAAGTGCGGGGCCGAGTACCGGGTCGGTTGCGCGTAGTTTGGGTTGGTCGGGTGCCCATGGAGGTTGGACTGGATCTCCGTGTGGTTGAAGTAAGTGGTTTCCTGGACCACGAGCGGGTAGTTCAGGACGGCAACTGCGCCGGCGGGCCCTGAGCCCGGCGAAGGCATATCCTCTGCCATTGACAAGGGGACGGTCAGGCCAACCCAGATGACCTTTCCTGCGCCGTTGACCCGCGCCCACGTCGATACCGTGCCACCGGAAACGACGGCCGATTGGCCTTGGATGATGTGATCGTCTTGGTCGGGCAGGGCAATGGCTCCTCCGGCCAAAATGGCGGTCGTTGCGGCGATGCCGACGATATAACGAATGCTCTTCATTTTTGTGCTCCTAATGTTCGCCAAGCCCAGCCTTCCGGCGGGATGCTTGCGATGGGTCCTGGGCGCGGCCACAAGGCCGAGCCCTCCACTCCTTCGCGCCGGCTACGCGACGCGAAGACTCTTGATGCTTCCCCTGCGTCCGCAGAGAGCGTCATCGCAGGATGGACGCTCGCGGATGCGCCGGGGAACTCTTTCCCCAACCCACCACCTTTACGTCTCCGTCGCAGGTTTCGCAGGTCGCCGCGGGAGAGGCCGAACCGCGTCGGCGCGCAAACCGGACCGCCAGACGGACCACCCGCTCGACGAGCCAAAAGGCAACCAGGATCGCGATGATCCAAAGTTCCGCCTGCACCAGCGGTCCCAGCCCCATCTCCTTGTGGGCCAACCACACTTGTTCCAGCAGATATCTCACTTGGTTCATGACTCACTCCAGTCTGCAGAACTGCATCTGCGTCACGATGGACCGCGGCACGCGTATCAGTCCGCCATTGATCCATGCGAAATCGGTGCGGGGGCTGTCTCACGCGAGGGGCGGATTGTCGCAAGCGGAGTCGCTATCAACAGATAGGATTACGGCTGC
>CAYMXF010000254.1:3229-5017 GCA_964393935.1 uncultured Planctomycetaceae bacterium | reverse complement strand
GACGATCTCCACCTTTTCGGATCGCTTCGTCGGCGGCACATAGATCGTCGGGCCCATCGCCGCGTTCTCGTACCACCAGTAGGGCGTCGTGGATTCCCCCCGCCCGCTCTTGACGTTGATCGGCTTGCCGTTGACGGAGACGTTCGTCAGGCCGGGTGGAAGGTCGAACATCCGCACTTCGTAGGCCCGCGGGTCCGTCATGCCGGGATACGAGCCTTCGCACGGCCCGATGGTGACGTGCCACGCATCTTTGGCGAGCTGGTGCACGACGGGCGTCCAGGCGCACTGATCCTCGACGTAGCCTTCGCTGCGGCCGTCGTCCTCATAGACGCGGATGCTGCCCGACGGGCCGGAGAAAATGTTCAAGACCAAGGGGTCGAGCGGCTTTTGATCCGAATATCGCATCGGCGGCTGCATGGGGATGACGGCGCCGCCGCGGACGAAGATCGGCATCTCGTCGAGGGGATCGACTTGCAAGGTGATGCGGGGTCCCTTGTAGGTCCGGCCGGTGAACCAATTCGTCCACTCGCCGGGCGGCAGCCAGACCTGGGCCATCGCGCAGCCGCTTTGCGAATCGGCGGGCTCGGTGATGGGCGCGACGAGCAGGTCGTCGCCGAACATATACTCGCCGCCGAATCGGTAGGCCTCATCGAGCTCGGGCCAGTGATAGTACATCGGCCGGCACAGCGGCAGGCCCGTGTCGTAACACTTGCGGGCCATCGTATAGATATAGGGGATCATTTCGTAACGGAAGTTGTACGCCTTTTTGGCCGCGGCGTAGGCGTCGCCGGGAAATGCCCACAGGCGGCGCTCGGCCTCGGGGTTCTTCGTCGTGTGGGTGCGCAGGATCGGCGAAAACGCGCCCCACTGAATCCATCGGGCGTAAAGCTCGGGCTCGACCTTGCCGGGCTGGTGGCCGCCGATGTCGTGGCTCCAATAGGCGTAGCCGACGTTCCCCGCCGTCGACGTAAAGTACGGCTGGAACGCCAGCGACGACCAGTTGTTGAACGTGTCGCCGGAAAAACCGATCTGGTAGCGGTGATTGCCCAGCCCGCCCCAGCGCGAAAAGATCAGCGGACGGCGGCCGGTCTGACTCGCGCGACGAACTTGGTCCGTCCAATGCAGGTAGTTCAGCCACCAGAGCGGATCGAGCCCCTCGATGTTCGTTTTTTTTCCTTGTTGCCAGTCCATCCACCAGAAGTCGATCCCTTGCTTTTCCAGCGGATGGTGAAGAACGTTGAAGTAGGCGTCCACGAATTTCCTGTCCGTGCAGTCAAAGGGAATTCGCTCCGTCTTCGCGGGGTCGAGCCCCATCGCCTTGCACATCTCGGCGAAACGGGCCTCCTGTTTGCCGACGCCCTCGGCGGGATGCATATTGAGCGTAACCTTCAGGCCTTGCTCGTGCGCCCACTTGAGAAAGCCGTCGGGGTCGGGGAAGTATTTCGGGTTCCAGGTATAGCCGGTCCAGCCGTCCAGATGCCAGTCCATGTCGACGACCAGGACATCGAGCGGGACTTCGTTTTTTTGAAACTCGCCGACCAGTTCGCGCAGCTCCGCGTCGGAGTACGCCCAATAGCGCGACCACCACGTCCCGAAGACAAAGCGCGGCGGCAGCGGGATGCGCCCGGCGACCTCGATATATTCTCCGAGCGCTTTTTGATAATCGTGACCGCAGGAAAATAGGTACCAGTCGATCGCCTCCTTGTTTCGGCGCGGCGTCGCCCACGGTCGATCGCCGTCGTCGAAGAGCAGCGATTTCGAGTCGTCGAGAAATGTCCAGCCGTATCG
>CAYMXF010000254.1:1947-3129 GCA_964393935.1 uncultured Planctomycetaceae bacterium | reverse complement strand
GGTGAACCGGGCGTTGCCCTTGACGATCACGGCCTTGGGATCGGCGACGGGGTTCAGGCGTTCGGGGCCCGCCGCGCTGGTCGACGCCGCTAATCCTCCGGATAGGCAGGTTGCCACCCACGCCACAATGGTCTTCCCCGACATGTCGAACCTCCGCGCACTTGAAATATCCCCGCTCAAGCCGTCACGATGGTAATTGGTTCGAGGCAAAAGGCCAGTCGAGCTGAGAACTTGCAAGAATCGGCCCGCATAGGGACATTCAATTGAAGAGGGTCCTCGAAACAATGTCGAAACCGGACGCCAGGCCCGGGCGCAAGGAGTCCGCCGCCTCCTCGGAGGGGGCCCGGGAAGCGTTCGCGCAGCACTTTTCCCAATCGTTTCCGGTCTTATGGACCATCGCGGCAGGCATCGTGGGGAATCGGGCCTTGGCCGAGGATATTGTGCAGGAAGCCGCGCTGATTGGTTTAGGCAAGTTTGAGCAGTTTCAACCGGGGACCCACTTCACGGCCTGGATGGGCCAGATGGTGCGAAACGTGGCGCTCAACGCCGCGCGCAAAGAGCGGCGTCAGCGCGCCGGCGCGAAGGCGGTCGCCGACAGGGAGGGGAGAATTGACGGCGAAGCGGGCGCTATCCCGCGCCGATCCGCGGCTGACGACGGGTCGTCCGAACTCACGATGATCGCGCAGGGCAAGCTATCGGAGACTCAGCGACTCTTCGACGACCGTATGATGCAAGCGCTGGGCGAGGTCGGAGAGGCGGCGCGGGCGTGTCTGCTGCTGCGAACGCTTCAGGGAATGGATTACGCGGAAATCTCGCGGCTCTTGGGAATCCCGCAGGGCACGGCCATGAGCCACGTGCATCGCGCACGCGAGTTTTTGAGGGGTCGATTGGGCGGCATGAAACCGTCGGCGACGGAAAACGAGGCGACTGCGCGAACCGCGGGAACGACAAGAAAGCCGGTATGAACCAAGACCAGTATCGACAACTGACGCGCTGGATCAACGCCCATCTCGACGGGCTCATGGATGCGTCCCAGCAGCAGACGTTCGAGCGGGCCAGGGCGCAGAGCGCGGCCCTCCGTGCGGAGTTGGATTGCCAGACGAGGATCGACGAGACGTTACGGCGCGTCTTTACCCCTCCGCCGGTCGATGCCGTCCTCGCTCGAATCATGGGCTTGCCGCA
>CAYMXF010000254.1:0-1847 GCA_964393935.1 uncultured Planctomycetaceae bacterium | reverse complement strand
CACCGCGAGGGCTTTTTCCCAGTTCTTCTTGGCTTCGTCGATCTTGTCCGACCGATAGAGCGCGTCGGCGAGGTGATCGAACAGCGTGGCGTCTTCGCGTTCCATTTCGCGGTCCTTCAAGAGCGTCAAGAGGACCGCCCGCCGCAGATAGACGACGGCCTCGTCAAAGCGACCGCGCTTGTAGAGCACCCATCCGAGGCTGTCGACATACGCGCCGGTCGTGGGCATTTCGGCCAGGGCGTAGCGGATCATTTTTTCCGCCTCGTCCAGGTGAACGCCGGCGTCGGCCCAGGTGTAGCCGAGGTCGTTGCTCAGACGGGGGTCGTCCGGCGCGAGCCGGCGCATCTCTTCCAACTGTTGGGCGGCCTGGTTCTCGCGCCCCATGAGTTGATAGATGCGAACGAGAAATTGTCTCATGTCGAGGACCGTGGCCAGGTCGATTTCTCTTTCGCCTTCGCGTCGGGCCTGATGCGGCGCGAGCGTGCCGGTGGCGAGCTTTTCGGCTTCCTCGAAGTGCTCGGCTTGGATGAGGATATTGATGAGGGTGCCGGCGCCCTTGGAGTCGCGGGAGATTTCCGCCCGCCGGCGATACAACTCAATGGCGTCGTCGAAGCGCCGCCCCAGGAGATAGGCCGCGCCCAGCATATTCTCATACTCGGCGCGTTGCTCGGAGATTTCGGCCCCTATTTGCGCCAGGTCGATGGCGCACTCCCACTTTTTGGCGGACAAGAAAAGTTGAACGAGCAGGAGGTTGAGACCGAGATCGTCGGCGTCGGAGGCCATCCAGTTGAGGACGCGCTGCTGGCCCTCGACGAAGCGCTTCGCATCGATGAGTTGGTAGATGTATTGAGCGCGAAGATCGGCGTTCGTCGGGTCCGCTGAAAGCCACTGTCGCGCGGCCTCCACGGCCTCATCCGGGCGCTTGGCGTCGTGGAGCGTCCGTACGTAGAGGCCGCGGCGGGCCGGTTCGGAAGGCGCAAGCCCCAGCCAGTCTTTGGCGATTTTGACGGCCTCGTCGGCGCGCCGGCACGCGACCAGGATTCTCACCAGTTGGCGGATGAACACGGCGCGGACGTCCTTCCGGTCTTCACGAGCCAGTATTTCCTTGATTCGCCGGGCGGCCTCGTCGAGTTCGCCGCGGCTGACGGCAAAATCCGCCAGCCGCTGCTGATAGCCCAAATCGCGCGGACGCTGTTTCAGCAGGGCGAGCGCCGTCCGCGCCGCGCCCTCGAAGTCCAAGAGCCTGGCTTGATAGCGCATCTTGCGATCCAAGGCGCGAAAGTCGTCCGGTGCGGTCGCCAGCGCGGCATCGGCTTGCCTCAGCGCGGAATCGAATTCGCCGACGGCCTCATGGCTCATGGCCAGCTCGACGTAGGTCGCGGGATCCTTGGGATAGTTCTTGATGATCTCGCCAAGGGCGGCGCGATACTCCTCCAGCCGCGCTTGACCGGAGGGCGCCCGGTTGGCCGCCAGGTTCATCAGGGCGCGGCAGCGTTCGACTTCCACGCCGGACAGGCCGAGCCTCTCGAAATCGGAGAAATACTCCTTGGCCTTGTCCGGCTTGCGCGTGTTGAGCAGCAGACGGACGAGCCGTTCGCGGGCCCGAACGTTTTTGGGCTCGACGTCGTCGACGATGCGGCGGTAGAGTTGCTCGCACCGAAGGGTCTCGCCCCGCCGCTCGGCGGACTCGGCCAGGATCAACAAGGGCTCCGCCGATTTGCGGTCGAGCCGGAAAGATTCCAAGAGCGCGGTCTCCGCGTCCTGGAATTGGTCCAGCGCTTCGAGGGCGGTACCTTTTAAGAGGTAAACGTAAGCATCAGTGATGCCATTGTCGATGGCGGCCTGCG
>CAYMXF010000253.1:0-5029 GCA_964393935.1 uncultured Planctomycetaceae bacterium | reverse complement strand
TGCGAAATTGGCAATTACTGCAAGGGCCGCGGAAAACGCCGGAGGCCAAGGGCCCCGGCGATCGCCCGCGAATCACCATTCGCGATGCGAAGGCCGTCGTCGTCAGCGTCCATTCCGACGGCACGCGCGAATCGCGTTTCGAACGGTTGGACGCGGACGTGCGACCGCGTCCCCAGTCGGAGACGGGATACTGCATTGAAATTCGGCGGTACAGCGAGCCGGCGGAACGAACGACCGTGATCTTCGATCCCGGTGCGCGGTTGGTGAAGAATACGCCGTTTGTGGATGCCCGCACGGTGCGTCTGCAATTGCCAAAGGCCGCACAGCAGCTCTTCGACAGTGTGTCGCTGAAAGGGGAGGTCAAGCTCAACCGGCTGGTCTACGACGCAAGAACGCCGCAAAGCCGGGATACCAAAATCGGTCTGCGAAACGTGGCCTGCGCCATACCGCTTTCCCTGCTGCGATCGGGCGCGGAGGCCGCGCCTTCCGTCCCGCCGGCCGCCGCCGAAGACGGCAAGATTCGAATGACTGATGTGCGGGGCCATTTGAGTTATCAAAGCGGTCGTTGGAATCTTAACATCAACGGTTCGGTCAATGGCGCCCCCTGTTTTGTCGGCGGCGATCTGGACATCGGCGAGGGCGCGATCTCCGAAATGGGGTTTAACCTCGAAGTGCGCGGGACCCGTGTCCCCGCGCCGGTTGGTTCGTTTCGGGATCAAATCCTGGCGGACCCAAACGTTCCGCAGACCCTTCGCGACATCCTCGCGGACTACAGTCCGAATGGTCCGTTCGATCTCGCGTTCAAGCTGGTGCGACCGCCGGGGCCCAAGGGGCAACTTCAGGTGTCCGGGTGGTTTGAGCCTCAAGGGGTCGAAGGAATGGCGAGCCATTTTCCTTACCAGATGGACGATCTACGCGGAAAGGTCCGCGTAGAACCCCATCAAGTGCGCCTCGAAGGGTTGACCGGTCGGCACGGCCCGGCCACCGCGATGATTGACTCGGAAATCGATCTGTCACATGCGTGGGCCGAAGTGGCGGTGCGGATCGATGCCCGGAACGTTTCGTTGGACGACGATCTATTTCAAGCGTTGTCGGAAGGCGTTCGAGCGCTCTGGAAGCGATTCAATCCTCGCGGCGCTGCAAACTTGCGGATTCGTTTGCGACGGCCCGGCGCCGGCCAAGCCGAACCGCGGACGACGTGGGAAACGAACGTCGCCGCCGAGCTTCTCGGCGCGGAAATCCTTTTCGCGGAGTTTCCCTATCCCTTGAGTCAAGTAACCGGCCGGCTCGAATTGACCCCCCATCGTATCGAGTTACACAACGTCGTCGGGCGGCAAGAGGAGGCCAACGTCCGCCTGGATGGATACGCGACGTTGGGCGCCGTCGAGAAGCCGGAGGCGAAAATTGAACTGGATGCCACAGGGCTGCGGCTGGACGGCGTCCTGGCGGGAGCGCTTCCTCCAGAAGGCAGGGGGGCCTTCGCCGAGTTTCAGCCCGAGGGCAAAGTCAATCTTTCCGGAACGGTATCGCTGACCGATCCCCAGCGCGGGCTCGTGTACGACCTCCGCGCAAAACTCTGCGACGCGGCCATTCGCTACAGGGAGTTTCCGTACCGAATTGAAAAGGTCGGTGGGGAAATCTCGATTCGACCCGAAGGAATCTCGGTGATGGATGTGGCCGGTGTGCATGGGGCTGCGCGAATGAGTGCGAACGGGCAAGTCCGTCGCGGGGCCGACGGTTACGTCGCCGACCTCACGATTCACGGCGACGGCATCGAGTTGGATCAGGATCTTTACGACGCCCTCCCGCCGGCGCTTCGTGAAGTCTGGCACTTGCTCAAGCCGGCCGGCCGGATCGACGCCCAGACGTCTCTTCATTACGTCTCCGAGGGGGCAAGCACTTGGCAACGGCATCGAACCGACATCGCCACACATGAGGCACGAATTTGTTTTCAGGGCTTTCCGCTGCCCCTTGAGGGCGTGAGCGGTCGAGCGATCGTCACGGATCATCAGGTTGAAATCCTTTCGATGAACGGGCGAACGGGACAGGGGACGGTGGAGCTATCCGGTCGGATCGATCTGAATGGGCCCGGCTATCGCGGATCGCTGATCGTGAAAGCCAAAGAGATAGCCTTCGATAAATCCTTGCTGGCGTCGCTGCCTGAAAGCATTCGCACCGCGGTCGAGTCCATCCAACCGACAGGGCGATTCGATCTTGACTTGAACGAACTCCGCTTCGACTTGGACGAAAAGGGCCGGGGTCGCTGGGATTTGGCCGGCCGCTTCGTGTTCCACGACGTGGGGGCGGAATCGGGGTTCGCGCTTCGCGGCGTGACCGGCATCGTTGGGGGGCGGGCCTCGGTCAACGAGCAGGGACAGCTCTTCGTCCAGGCCCGCGCGGAGTTGGAGAAGGCGACCCTCGTCGGATGGCAAATGCAAAACGTCGTCGCGAAGATCGAGACCGATCCCCATACCAAGACGCTCCACGTGCAGGATGCCACGGCGGAAGCCTACGGTGGAGAAGCCACCGGCTCCGCCGAGATCGTGTTGGGCGATCGCCATGCGGATTACCAAGCCTCGATTATCGCGCGCGAGGTCCAGCTCGCTCACTATCTTCGATCGATCAGCAAAACGCCGGACCCCGAACAAGCCCGAGGGTCGATCTTTGGGAACATGATCCTGCAAGGCCGGACCGGGGCCAACGGCTATCGCGAGGGCGCCGGAGAGATGTACCTTCGGCACGCGCAAGTCTGGCGATTGCCGCTGATGTTCGCCATCTTCCAGGTCATGAATCTGACGCCCGACGAGAACGTGTTCCATGATGGAAAGCTTCAATTCTATCTTTCAAAAGACACCCTGACGTTCCAGCAGATCGACTTGCAGGGCAGCGCGTTGTCCTTCATCGGCGGCGGCGATATGAAACTGGGAGGCGGTGAATTGGACGTGACGCTTCTTTCGGGCAGCCCCCTGCGCATGCACCTTCCCGTGCTCACCGATCTGTTCGACGTCGCCTCAAAGGAACTAAGGCAAGTCCATGTCACCGGCACGCTCAACAAACCGACGATCACGCCTCAAACGCTGCACAGTTTGGCCAAGGCCCTCAAGTCGGTCTTTCCGGTGGCTCCGCGACAAATGGGTCCACGCCCCTTGGTGGCGAGCCGAGACGGGAAGTAGCCGCCGCGCGTCGTTGCACGGATCGCATCCTTGCGGTACTGTTGGATGCATGATCAAGGAAAAAAATGGGCGGAAACCTCCATGAGCCATGACGTTTTCTCGATGGATTCGCGGCGCTGCGCCGACTTGGATGCATGCCGTCGTCTGGAATGGCTCGTGACCAATGGCCGCGGCGGGTACGCGACGGCCTCCGTCAATCAAATGCTGACGCGCCGGTATCACGGCCTCCTCGTCGCCGCCGTCGAGCCGCCGGTCGAGCGGTTCGTCCTTTTGGCCAAGCTCGACGCGACGGCGACCCTCGACGGCTTGACCTACGAATTAGGGACGAACGATTATGCGGAGGCCGTACACCCGCAGGGATACAAACTTCTCGATTCGTTCACCACTCGGCCGCAACCGACCTGGCGATGGCGCACCGGCGATGCCGTTATCGAGCAGACCCTTTGCATGCAGCGGGCGGAGGACACCACCTTCGTACGCTACGTTCTTCTCCAAGGTTCCGTGCCCGTTCAACTGACGGTCCGCCCGCTTTGCACCAGCCGGCATCACCACCACCTGACGCATTATCAAAACATGGGTCCGCCGACGGTCGAAGACGACGGCGACCGGCTCCAGTTCCATTGGGCGAACGGGCGGCCGGCGTGGCGGATTTCGCACAACGGCGTCTTCAAATCGCGCCCGGATTGGTACTACCGCTTCGTGCTGACGGCCGAAGCCGATCGCGGTTACGACTTCATGCAGGACCTGTTCATGCCGGGCGTGATCAGCGCGACGCTCCAACCGGGCGATTCCGTCGGTTTGGTCATCGCCGCTTCGACTCAAAGCGCGAGCTGGCAGGGGTGGAAGACGGCTTTTTCCGAAGCCGCTGCGCGCGACAAGGCCGTGCTCGTCGGACTGCCGATGCAGGACCCGCTGGCAGGACCGCTCGCGCGGGCCGCCTCCGATTTTCTAGTATCGCGCGGGGACCGCAAGACGACGATCATCGCCGGCTATCCGTGGTTCGGCGATTGGGGGCGAGATACGTTTATCTCCCTGCCGGGTCTTTGTCTGGTCACGGGGCGGCACGACGAGGCCAGGCAAATCCTCGAGACGTTCGCGCAATACGTCGATGGCGGGATGATCCCCAATCGCTTTCCCGATTACGGCCAATCCCCGGAGTACAACACGACCGACGCCGCGCTCTGGTACATCCACGCCCTCGACCGCTACGTCGCTTATTCCGGCGATTGGGATTTCGTCGCCGACCGGATGTTCTCGATCATCGAGGACATTTTGACCGCGCACGAACGCGGAGCGCGACACGGCATTCATGCTCGTCCGGATGGGCTCCTGGCGGCGGGGGAGGGCGGCCATGTCCTGACGTGGATGGATGCGATGGTGGCGGGCCAGGCGGTCACGCCGCGGATCGGCAAGCCGGTGGAGATTTCGGCGCTGTGGTACAACGCGCTGCAAATCGGGGCCGCCTACGCACAGCGGCTCGGAAAGACCCGGCTGGCCGGGGCCTGGCGCGAGCTGGCCGCGCGGGCACGACGCTCGTTCAACGAGAAGTTTTGGAACCCCACGACAGGTTGCCTGCATGACGTCGTGGATGTGAATGGGCAGGCCGATGCCGACGATGTGGCGATTCGGCCGAATCAGCTCCTGGCCATCAGCCTCACGCACCCCGTCCTCGACGAAGAAAAGTGGCTTCCGGTGGTGAGCGTTTGCGAGCGGCTGCTTTGGACGCCGGTGGGCCTGCGATCCTTAGCGCCGACCGATCCGGCCTACCGCGGGCGATACCAGGGCGACGTGAACCGGCGCGATCGATCCTACCATCAAGGGACGGTCTGGCCCTGGCTCTTGGGCCCCTTCATCAC
>CAYMXF010000252.1:0-5049 GCA_964393935.1 uncultured Planctomycetaceae bacterium | reverse complement strand
GTGGACGACGCCTCTGTCGTCAACAGAGAGAACTCGCCGTTGGTTTCTTCGAAGAGCCGGTGGACCATACCGAGGTCCTGCGGCGGGTGTTGGAGGACGCCGTTGCGAACGACGAAGAGGCTCTCGACGCCGTGATAGACGAGGCTGATCTGTACTTCGTAGCCGTCGTCGAGAGTCCGATGCGTCACGTTCATTCGCGGACCGAACTTGGCGGTGAAGTCGGCGGTCGATTGACCGCGCGTGGTCCGTGCTTCGATGAGCGCTTTGCAAAAGGCATCGACGATCGCGGCCTGCGAGGCGGCGGCGCGCTGTTCCGGCGTCGCATCCTGGGCGGCGTTGGAGTAGCCGACCATCTCAAAGGCCAGCGTCCGCGGGCGGTCCGAAGGACGGGTCGGATCCGTATCGTCGGCTGTGTGCGCGGCGCCATTGTTGGTCCGATCGACGCGGATGGTGAAGTCGGCCTCGGCGATCCGCACGGGCCCCGCGGATTCGGTGGACCGGCACGCTGACAAGGAAAGAACGAACAAGGCCGCCGCCGCCAGTAGGCGACCTCCGCGAAATGTTCTAAGGATGGCGCTCATGGCAATTCCCTTTTGACGTCTGATCGGAATCGATCTCGTCGGATCGAAGACGAACTGTAGACACCGGTCACAAGGGTGTCAAGGCGCTGAATTGACAAGGAATGGCGGTCAGAGCGCTGCGACGCGCTATTTCGTGGATGGGAGTCGTGCCGGCGCGTAGACCTGATTTTTCGTCTCGGGAGAAGTCTGTTCCACAACGGCGTCGCGCGTTCGGGAGGCTTGATATCGCCCGTAGAACGTGAGCATCGCGACGTAGAGATATCCGACGGCGAAGAGGCACATGAAGAAGAGACCGATCCACATCTTCTCGATGACCGTGTAGGCCACGCAGCCGCTGAGGTACACGCCCATCCCCAGCTCGCACCACGCCTGAACGAGCTTGGCGTCGAATCGTTGCCGTCCCGTTTTTTGCACCCAACCGCGGTCGCCGCTGCCGGCCACGCCGAACTTCGGCGTGCGGACGAACTCTGACGACTTCCCACCCAACAGCCCTTCCATCGCGGCACGGGCGTTGTTCATCGCGACGCCGACGCCGAGGCTGACGAGGAACGGCAGGTATTTGAGGCTCTCGGCCCAGGTGCGAAAGACCTCGCGCTGGCTGGCGACGTAAAAGGTGCTCGCCGAGCAGGTCGCGATCAAGACGAGGGAGACATCGAAGATCGTGCGTAGCAGGATATTGTCCGCGAAAACATGCACCTTCATGTAAAGAACCGGCAAGAGCAGGAAGCTCAACACCACGATCAGGAAGTAGCTCACCCAACTGGTCAAATGGAAAAACGCCTCGAGCTTGATCCGCCAAGGCAACCGCGAGCGGAGGATGCTCGGCAGGAGCTTGCGGCAGGTCTGCGCGCCGCCCTTGGCCCAGCGGTGCTGCTGGCTTTTGAAGGCGTTCATCTCCGGCGGCAATTCGGCCGGGCTGGTTACCTCGGGAAGATAGACGAACTTCCACCCTCGCATCTGCGCTCGGTAAGACAGGTCGAGGTCTTCGGTCAGGGTGTCGTGGTGCCAGCCGCCGGCGTCGGCGATGCACGTGCGCCGCCAGGCGCCCGCCGTACCGTTGAAGCTCATGAAGCGGCCGGAGCGGTTGCGCGCGGCGTGTTCGATGACGAAGTGGCCGTCGAGCAAGATCGCCTGGGTCTTGGTGAGCAGCGACTGTTCGCGGTTGATGTGTTCCCAGCGGGCCTGGACCATCCCGATCTGTGGGTCGACAAAGTAGTCGATGAGATGATCGAGGATGTCCGGTGGGGGGACGAAGTCGGCGTCGAAGATCACGACGAACTCGCCGGTCGCGACCTTGAGCCCCTCGGCGAGTGCGCCGGCCTTGTAGCCTTCGCGGTTGTCGCGGTGGAGGAGGACGACGTTGTGACCGAGGGCGCGCATCCGATCGCAGGTGTCCCGGGCGATTTCGGTGGACTCGTCCGTGGAATCATCGAGGACCTGGATCTCCATGCGATCGCGCGGGTACTCGATCTGACAGGCGCTCTCGATCACCCGCTTCGCGACGAACTGCTCGTTGTACATGGGCAACTGGATCGTGACGCGCGGGCGCTGGAGGAAGCAGGCCGACTTTCGCGGGGAGTTGCGGCGGTACTTATAATAGAGATAGACGAGGCTGTAGCGGTGCACGCCGTAGACCGCCAGCACCAGGCATACGACGAGATGCGTGTAGATCAGGAAATAAAACCCGGCGTTAGGTTCGTGCATGATGACTGACGCAGGTCGAAGGCGTGCTTTCCGGCAGGCGTGCTCTGCCACGTCGCAATAACAGGATGTCTGGCTGGCGATGAATTTTAGGAGGAGGCGGGAGTACCGTCAAATCGGCCTGTTTTGCTCCGAAAAGCCCGTTGCTTCGAATGATCGCGTCTCCTACACTCGCGCGCGAACGGGGCCGTCACGAAGGATCGCCATGCAGGTTTATCTCGATCTTGTGCGTAAGGTGCTCGACGAGGGCGTGAGAAAGCCGTCGCGGACCGGCGTCGATACGATCAGCCTTTTCTCCGCCCATTATCAAGTGGATCTCGCCGCCGGGTTTCCGCTGCTGACGACGAAGAAGATGCAGTTTGCGTCGATGCTCCGCGAGGTGCTTTGGTATTTGTCCGGAGAGAACCACATCCGCAACTTGCGCGAGTATACGAATATTTGGGACGCCTGGGCCGACGCGGAGGGCAATCTCGACACGGCCTACGGCCATTACTGGCGGCACTTTCCCAGCGCGACGAAGGATGAACGCGGCCAGTGGCAGGTGCGCGAGGTCGATCAAATCCGCTACATCATCGACAGGCTCAAGAGGGACCCGAACAGCCGGCGCCTCGTCGTGACCGCGTGGGAGCCAGGCAACGCGATTGCGAGCAAGCTCCCACCGTGCCATTATACCTTCGCGTTTCATGTGTCGGAGGGGAAGCTCAACTGCCATCTGTCGCAGCGATCGGGCGACGTCGCGCTGGGTATTCCGTTCAATCTCGCGGCGTACGCGACGCTGACGCAGATGATCGTGCAGGAAGTCGGATTGGGCCTCGGGCGATTCGCCCACACGATCGTCGATGCCCACATTTACTGTGCCGAGCCGAACGGGCCGATGGCCGAGTACGACCACGTCGCGGGATTGAAGGAACAGCTCACACGCAAGCCGTTGCCGTTGCCGCGATTGGAGATCGCACGAAAGCCGTTTGAGGAGCTGCGATTCGAGGATTTCCGCCTCGTCGGTTACGAGTGCCAGGAGCCGATCAAGTTCAAGGTGGCGGTTTAACGCAGATCGTAAGGGTCCCTCGACTGCAATCAGTTACAATCCGTGATCGGCTGCCCATGCAAACGATCATCATTGTCGCCATGACGCCGGACCGCCTGATTGGGAAGGGCGGCGCGCTGCCTTGGCACGAGCCGGAGGACCTGAAGCATTTCAAACGGACGACGACCGGTCATGCGGTCATCATGGGGCGAAAGACGTTCGATTCGATCAAGCGGCCTTTGCCAGGAAGACGGAACATCGTCATCACTCGCAACACTTCATTTGCGCCGCCGTCACCTGGCCCAGAGGCCAAGGCGGGTACGGTCCACCCTACGACGAGCCTCGACGTGGTTCACTCGCTCAACGAGGCGCTCGATCTTTGTCGCCGGCGAGGTGAAGTGAAGGCGTTCGTCGGCGGCGGGGCGCAGGTTTACGAGCAGGCGCTGTCGATCGCGGACGAGATGATCGTCACGATGATCCCACGCGAAGGACTCACCGGCGACACATACTTTCCACGATGGCGCAAGGAGGATTGGCAAGCGATCTCCGAGACCGCGATGGGCCCGCTCAAGGTCGTTCGCTACCAGCGCCGCGCGACATCATAATGCTTCTCCATGCCAGCCTTGCCGAGCAAAGCGCCCTCCTACCCTCCCGCGCGACTCGCCTGGTTTGTCACCGCTCTCATCATGGCCGTCGCGGCAAGCTACGCCAACAGCTTCTTCGGCATTTTCCTTCTCGACGACACGCGGAGCATTATCGACAACACGCGCATCCACCGCCTCTGGCCGCCGTGGGGGCTCTTGGGCGGGCCGAGGCCGGTCGTCGATTTGACGCTCGCCGTCAACTACGCCCTAAACGGTGTGAAACCGTGGAGCTATCACGCCGTCAATCTTGTCGTGCATCTTTGCGCCGCGTTGACGCTATTCGGTCTTGTGCGGCGGACGTTGCTTCGCGCGAGGAATCACCGACTGGAAGCCGGTGCCACACAGGCCGGTGCCACAGGCATTGCCTTCGCTGCCGCGCTCCTGTGGGCCGTTCACCCGCTTCAGACCCAGGCCGTCACTTACGTCATCCAGCGCAGTGAATCGATGATGGGGCTCTTTTATCTGCTCACGCTTTATTGCTTCGCTCGCGGCGCGGATTCGAAGCGCCGTCTCGTTTGGTACACTTTCGCCGCTCTCTCCTGCGCGCTGGGCATGGGCAGCAAGGCCGTCATGGTCACCGCGCCGGTCGTCGTCTTGCTTTATGACCGCGCGTTCACCGCATCGAGTTGGCGAGAGGTCTTCCAGCGGCGCCGGGGAATACACCTGGCGCTGGCGGCCACGTGGTCTATCCTTGTCTTCACCGGCGTCCTGCAAGGCGTCGTCGAAACGTCATCGGAGGCGCACTCCACCGTCGGCTTCGGCATCGCGCGAGTGACGCCCGTTGAGTATGCCCTCACCCAGCCCGGTGTGGTCCTGCATTACCTACGACTGACGATTTGGCCGCACCCGTTATGCCTGGATTATGCCTGGCCGGTGACAAAGAATCTCGCAGAGGCCGCTCTGCCGCTCACCGGAACCCTCCTTCTCCTGGCGGCGACGATTTGGGCATGGGTTCGTCGACCGGCGTTGGGCTTTCTCGGCGCGGCGTTCTTTCTCATCCTCGCGCCGACCTCCAGCGTCGTCCCGATTCAGGACGTGGCCTTCGAGCATCGCATGTATCTGCCGCTGGCGACGGTCATCGTGCTCGTTGTGCTGCTCG
>CAYMXF010000251.1:1937-5062 GCA_964393935.1 uncultured Planctomycetaceae bacterium | reverse complement strand
CGGATCGCCTCCTTCTTGGCGCTCTTGAGGATCGTGTCCGCCTGGCCCCGCTGCCGTTCATCACATTCGTAGGCCGTGCAGAACCATTTGACGTATTTGTCCCACGCGGATTCGTTCACCGCGACGGTCGTCTCGTCGGGCTTTTGCGGCCCCTGGGCCGCTTCGACCAGCGCGTCCTTCTCCGCCTCGCGCGCGCGATACTCGGCCATCGCCCCGGCATGAATGGGATCGTTTTGGAGGCCCCAATCGGCCGGCGACCAGTTGCCCGACTGCCACTTTTCCACCATCCGCTTCATGTCCTCGTGGCGGTGAACCAACGCTTTCATGTCCGCCTGGAGAAGTTCCCGCTGCTCGGCCGTCATGGTCTTTTCCAGACGCTGAGTCGTCCGCTGAATCATCTGAAGGCCGTCATCCATCAGCGGCCGCATCCGGTTGGACCAATCCTGAACCTGCTCGGCGGTGAAGGGCTCGTTGCTCGCCCGCGTCTTGGCCGCTTCCAGCGCCACCGGCACGATGTCCTTGAAATGGCGCATCGCGAACATCATGGACTCTTGTTTGAAGCCGCTATCGAGCTGCATGCGCTGGTCGTGCGTGAGCTTCAACCGCTGTTGAACCGCGTTGAGGAAGACCTCCTGCCGCTGGTTGTGGTTCCACGGCGCGATCTGGCCGACGTCGCGCATGAGCTGCCGCGCGAACTGATCCGGCTCGGAATCCCATTTCTGCTGATTGAAGAAATTGTCGGTCGCCTCGTCGATGAGGCGCGACTGGCTCTCCCAGGGGCCGATCTTCTTCGTCGCTTCTTCGACCTCCCGGGCTTGTTTCATCTGCTCCGGAGGCAGCGGCGGCGGGTCCCCGGCGCGCAATGGCGCGGCGGCCAGCAGCAGAAGCCCCCACGCCGCGGGCAACCGCCAACTCCTTCTTTTCCTTCTACAAGCCATGATTACCTCGGTTTCGAGCCCGATGGATGGCCTCGCGAAGCTTCTCATGCACCTCCAACGGTCGCGACACCATCCGCCAGGACGCGCCGCCGCGCGCCCCCGGCGCACCGCCCGCCGTCTGAAACATCACCGTGCCGATTCGCGTCAACCGCTCTAAGGGAGTGAGTCTCAATTCGGTGTTCTGAATCCGATCGAGCGGACATTCGAACACCTCGACGTTGAACACGCCGCGAATCCGCATGACCCGCCGGTTCGTCAGGATATAAAGCCGCGAGACCCATTCCAGCATCGCCCAGGCCAACCGCACGCCGGCGAGCCCGAAACCGAGCTGGTAGAGATACCATCGATAGGGAGATGGGATCGACAAAGCGCCGCTCGCCGCCAACAACATTATCAAAAACCCGGTCAGCACCCAACGCAGAGAAACAAACAAGACGAACCACGGCGACGGTTTGATCGCAAAATGAACCTCCTCATCGCCGTCCAGCAAGTGCGCGGGGACGACCTGCTCGACAGCCAACCCCAGGGCGTCGCCCGCGCGACCCTGCGCGTTGGCGACCAGCGAGGGTCGCTTCTTCGGCGGCTCTTCGAGGGCGACCGTCATGCGTACAACTCCGGGCGCAACACGCCGATGTCCGGCCAGTTGCGGTAGTGACCGTCGTAGTCCAACCCATATCCCACCACGAAGACATCGTCGATGTCGAACCCAACGAAGTCCGGGACCAGGTCTTTCGGGGCCTTCCCGCGTTTCCGCAATAGGACGCAAATACGCAGGCTCGCCGGTTTCCGCGGGGTCAATTGGTCCCGCACGGACCGCAACGTCCCTCCGCTATCGAGAATATCATCCACGATCAGGACGTGCCGCCCCGCGATGTTTTCATTCAAATCCTGAACGAGCCGCGTCCCGGCGGTCTCCGTCGTCGCGCCTCGATAACTGCTGAGCGTCATAAGGCCGATCCGCATCTTGAACGGCAGCCGGCGCATCAAGTCCGCGAGGAAGATGATCGATCCCGCCAGGATCGGGACGAGGACCAGACCTTCGCTTTCTTCGCCGTAGGTCTCGGCGATCTGCTGCGCTATCTCCGCCACGCGGCGCTCGATCCGATCCCGCGGGATCAAGATCCTGGCAAGGTCTTGTTCCATTCCGGGATTATATATCCGATTGAATCATCCGACCAACCGTCGGACGCACTGCGACTTTCCGGGATGGATGCGTCTAATCCGCCGCCGTCGAATCTTTCGCGCCGGGGCCGAAGACGGAACTCTGCATCGAAAGCATTTCGTTGAAGACCGGCTTGGGTGCGCCGTCCGCTGAGAAGAGACCGCAGGCGGAATGATCCGGTGAAGCGTCCACCGGACAGGCCCACGTCACCGTTTCGACGAAGGGCTTGGAGAATGCGATTCGATAAAATTCGTGAGCCCACTGCGCTTGCACCGGCTCGGACCACGGCCCGTGCCATTCGCCGCATCGGTCCATTCGAACCGCGGACGGTGCGCCAGCCGCCGTGATGTGCAGCGGTTTGCCGAAGTTGCCGAACCGGTCGATCAGGGCGGACACCTGCATCATGTCGCGAGCCAACAGGCCCGACTCGTGTTCGCCGAAACAGATTTCAAGCCCGAACGCGTCAAAATGAACGCCGCTCTGAATCGCCAGCTCGGCGTACATCAGCGGAAGCGCAGTTTGGGAGTCCTCGGCGTAATACTCGCCCCAGGGAAGCTGAATCCCGATCATCGTCGTGCTCTTCGGCGACGCCTGACGCACCAAGGCCGACGAGGTGCGCGTGAGTTCCATGAGCTGATCGAGCGAGAGCTTGAACGGATTGTGGGCATGCACGCCGGTGGCCACTTCCCAGGCGTGGACATAGGGCCCGAAGGCCTTGAGCGCGTGTTTGACGTGCCGCAGGACGCGATCCCGCAAGCGGTCAAATTCCTTCGGGCCGACTTTCAGCCAACCCGGCAAATCGTTCATCGCGAAAGAGATGAGCGACGCGCCCCAGACGTGCATCCGCTTTTCGCGCGCCCATCGGAGCCACGGTTCGACGACGCCGGTCGTGTGTCGCCCCTCGCGCGGCTCGCACGCTCGCCAGGAAAAAGGAATCGTGAGAAAATCAAAAGCCTCCGCGAGACGCGCTCCATAGGCCGGCGGTACGGCCGCGGCCTCTTTTTCCTCTGGAAAACACTGCGAAA
>CAYMXF010000251.1:0-1837 GCA_964393935.1 uncultured Planctomycetaceae bacterium | reverse complement strand
GGCGTCTCCATCATCATTCGCCCAAGGCCCTTGACCGGCCAGAGGAGGGCCAACGCCGCCGCGCCGCGAACCCGCGTCTCGCAATGAATTTGCCCTGAGGAAAATTTTAGCTCGGCCCGAATCGGCATGCGGTCGGCGCCCAAGAGATGAGCCCCTTCCAAGTTCACTTGTTTCGCCGGCGCGCCGTTCTCAAAAACTTTGAACCGATGCATCTCTCGCTCGTCCGTAAAAACCACCGGGTCCGTCGCCCCCTTCTCAATAACATGGGATGATAAGGCATCCCCGGTCGTTCGTTCAACGATGGGTCGGCGGTTTCCGCCCCGCATCGCCGGCGCGGGCCTCGCGCCTCTTCTTGAAATGCCACAAATACGCGCGGAAATCGATAATCCCGTGCGAATCGATCTCGACGCCCTCGGCGGCAAGCCGCCGACCCTGTCGCCCGGGGCCTTCGCCCCCACGGTCGCTGATCCGGCCCGACGCATTGACCACGCGATGCCACGGCACGTCGTCCGCCAGGGGCGAAATGCGCAGCACCTGACCGACCATCCGCGCCCGCCGCGGCAAGCCCGCCGCCTCGGCCACCTTGCCGTAGGTGCAGACGAACCCTCGCGGAATTCGTCGGATCGCGCCGAGAATTTTCAGATGCGCCTCGTTCGGCGCCCCGCGATCCGCATCGGCCCGATCGGCAAATGCTTTCGTCTTCTTTCGCATCGCCGCGCCTCTATGCCCAAACGGGATTGAGCGGGCCTTCGCCGCGCAGGACGGACACGACGTTCGCCGCCGCCGTCTGGGCCATTCGGTTTCGCGTCGAAACGGTGGCGGAACCGATGTGTGGGAGGAGAACGACGTTTTCCAGCGCTAGCAACTCCGCCGGGATCATCGGCTCCTTCGTATAGACGTCCAGCCCCGCCGCCGCGATCCGCCCCTGTGACAACGCGGCGACCAGGGCGCTTTGATCCACCACCGCCCCGCGTGATGTATTGATGAAGATCGCCTCCCGTTTCATCCGCCGGATCGCCCTATCGTCGATGAGGTTCCGCGTCTCGCGCGACAGGGCCAGATGCACGCTGACGAAATCGCTCTCTTCCATCAGCTCGCCTAGCGAACGCCGCTCGGCGCCCAAGGCCGCCATCGCCGGCTTTTCCGATCTCGCGAAATAGAGAAGTTTCATATCGAAGCCCCGCGCGCGCCGCGCGACGGCCGTTCCGATCCGGCCCGCGCCGATGATCCCCAGCGTTTTTCCGTGAACGTCGACGCCGAGAAAATCAAGCATGTTCCATCCGCGCCACACCCCCGCGCGGACCAGCCGTTCGGCCTCGCCGAGCCTCCGGGCCGCGGCCAGCATCAACGCCCACGTCAAATCGGCCGTCGCCTCCGTCAGGACGTCCGGCGTGTTCGTGACGATGATCCCCAACCGCGTGGCCGCCGCCACGTCAATGTTGTCGTAGCCCACCGCACAATTAGCAAAGACCTTGCACCGCGGACGCGACGCCGTCAGTACCGTCTCGTCAATCCGGTCCGTCGCCTGACACATAACCGCGTGGTACCCGCCGACCTCCTGACAAAGCTCTTCGTGCCGCAGCAGCCTGGGCAGCGGGTTCATGCGAATGGTCAGACCCGCCGACGCCAGCATGGCAATGCCCGCTTCGGGCACGCTTCGAGTAAGGTAAACCCGTCCCCCGGTGATGGGTTGATTCTCACCGTTCATCGACCACAGCATAACGGGCCGAACTCGACCGGCAATTGGTACCGGAACAGTATGATGTGGAGCGGCCGCCCTCGGTCGCCACGGCGACTCGACTGGGCGAGCTGCCTTCTGTAGCGAACGGTATCAGTA
>CAYMXF010000250.1:0-5070 GCA_964393935.1 uncultured Planctomycetaceae bacterium | reverse complement strand
ACATCGACCCGCCCTACAACACCGGCAACGAGGGCTGGATCTACAACGACAACCTGACGCAGCCGCAGTTCAAGGAATGGATCGGCCAGACCGTCGGCAAGGAAGGCGAAGACGCCACCCGCCACGACAAGTGGTGCTGCATGATGTATCCACGGCTGGTGCTGTTAAAGGAGTTGCTGCGAGATGATGGACTGATTTTTGTGTCAATCGACTTCACCGAAGTGAGTAATTTGCGGCTGATCATGGATGAGGTATTCGGACAGGAGTATTTTCTTGCTGATATCGCTTGGGAAAAGAGATACACGCGAAGCAATAACGCAAAGTTGTTTTATTCATTGAAGGACACACTGATGGTCTACCGCAAGTCCGGTGCGGTACAATTACTTCGTGAGGATCGCACAGAAAAATCAGATGGCATCTACAAGAATCCAGACACTGACCCGCGCGGTGATTGGACGACGTCATCGTACGTTAATCCAGCAACAAAGGAGCAACGACCGAACCTTGTCTACCGGATCAAGAATCCAAATACGCGCAAATTGGTCGAGCATGAAACACACGCTTGGAAATACTCGAAAGACACCCATGAGCAACATGTATTGGATAATCGTCTCTGGTGGGGAGAAGACGGGAAAGCAAAGTACCCACGCCTGAAAGTGTTCAAGGGCGACGAGGGATTGGTGCCGATTGACGTTTGGCACTGGCAACAATCAGGCACAAGCGATGAAGGTGGCGCGGCGCTGAAGGAAATCTTTGGCTCAGCCGTGTTTGAGAATCCAAAGCCGGTCCGGCTGATTCGGCGCATCCTGCAACTAGCTACCGAGCCCGGCGCTCGCGAGATCGTCCTAGATTCGTGCGCGGGCAGCGGAACGACTGCGCACGCCGTCTTGGAGCAGAATCTGGAGGACGGCGGCAATCGCGATTTTGTGCTAATTCAGCAACCGTACGACACGAAAGAAGACGAAAAAGAGCGCCGCAACATTGCAAAATCGATCACCGCCGAGCGCGTTCGGCGGGTTGCCGTCGGGTATAAGCGCCAAGATGACGACGGTAAAGGCGCGAGTGTCGCCGGTCTCGGCGGCTCGTTCACCTACGCCCGCGTTGGCGACCCTCTGTTTTCCGAATACCGCGACCTCGGCAAGAAGCTCCCGCCCTTCGAGGACCTTGCCAAGTACATCTTCTACACCCACACGGGCCGCGACTGCGACCTGAAGAAAATCGACGAGAAGACCGGCTTCATCGGGCAGACCTCGGCCGACGGAGGGACCGCGTTTTACCTCTTCTACGCGCCCACCGGCAAGGAGGCCCGGGAACTGAGCCTGCCCACCCTACGCGAGATCGCCAAACGCGAAAAGGCCCCCAATTGGGTGATCTATTGCGAACGCCTCTGGGTCCACCCGGAGGAACTGACCGACTTCGAACAAGACCACAACGTATCCATCAAGGCCATGCTGGTGCCGTTCAATCTGCGATGAGTCTCAAAAAGTATCAACGAAGGGTCTACGAGGAAGTCGGGGCCTATCTCGAACGACTGGCCGCGGAGCGCGCCGGTAACCCCAAGCACGCGGCCCTCGATGCGTGGCCGTCGTCATGCGGGAAATACAACGAACGGAAGAACGGCCTCGGCGAAGACTTGCCGACATTCTGCATCAAGGTCCCCACCGGGGGCGGCAAGACCCTCCTCGCCACTCAAATCCTCGGCTCCATTCACCGCACGATCCTGAAGGATCGCAACGGCGCGGGACTGGTCCTCTGGGTCGTTCCCAGCAGTCAGATTTACCGCGATACGCTCCGCCGACTCAGCGACCGAAACGACATGTATCGCCAGATGCTCGAACACGCCGTCTCTCGGCGGATCGAAATCTGGGAAAAAGACGACATCGCCCGGCTCTCGCCTGTCCGGCTGCGCGACAATCTGAACATCCTGATCGTCCAACTCGCCAGCACCAACCGCGAAACCAAGGAACAACTGAAATTCTTCAGGGATTCCGGCGGCAATATCGTGAACCACTTCCCACCGGAAAACGACTGGCGCGCCCACGAAGCATTGAAAAAACAATTCCCAAATCTGGAGATGCTCGAAGAAGACCCTTCCTCTGGCCGCTTCCTTTGCAAGACGTCGGTGGGCAACCTCGTACGCATCTGCAAACCAGCAGTCATTCTCGATGAGGGCCATAAGGCAACCAGCACGCTCGCTCGCAAGAGAATCGAGGATTTCAATTCTTCAATCGTCGTCGAGTTGTCCGCCACGCCGCCCCCGGAGGCCAACATCATCAGCCGCGTCTCCGGGGATGAACTCCTCAAGGAGGAAATGATCAAACTGCCGCTCAATGTCAAAACCAGCGGCAAGAAAAAGTGGCAAGACATCCTGACGGAAGCCCGTGACAAGCGCGTGGCATTGGCAAAAAAAGCCTACGAGTTCGAGAGCGAAGTCGGCCCTCGTCGCCATATCAGGCCCATCGTGCTTGTTCAGGTGCAGCGAACGGGCAGGGAGCAGGTCGATACGAAATTCATCCACGCGGAGAAGGTCCGCGAGTACCTGCGACAGAAACTGGATGTACCCGAAGCGGCCATCCGGATCAAGTCCGCCGAGAACGACGGACTGGAGGACGTCGACCTGCTCGATCCCGGCTGCCAGGTCGAATGGATCATCACCAAGAGCGCCCTGCAGGAAGGCTGGGATTGTCCCTTCGCCTACATTCTGGTCAGTCTCGATAACACCGGCAGCGGGAAAGCGATGACCCAACTCGTCGGCCGGGTGCTTCGGCAACCCTATCAGGAGCGGACCAAGAAATATCCGGAGTTAAACGAGTCCTATGCTTACTGCCTCCATGACAAGCCCGCGGAAGTGCTGAAAAGCGTTAAGCGCGCCCTGGAAAACGAAGGCTATGAGGGTGAGGTCCAGTCGTTTGTCCGCGAAGGAGAGGGCGGCGGCGAGCGCATCTATCGCGACACAGTCTGGAGGGACGGCTTCAAGTCCCTCTACACCAGACCCTTCGAAGGAAAGATTTATCTCCCGCGATTCTGCGTGAAGGAAGGCGGCGAATACGCCCCGCTCGACTACTTCCGGCATCTGATCAGCCGCGTCGACGCGTCCGCGTTTGAGTACGATGGAATCAACTGGAGCTTGGCCGACGTTGTAAGAGAACAAAAGGAACGACTGTACCGCATCACACTTGGAGAGGAAGCGGCGCGGCAGGATGACGTGGAAATCGATCATTGGGAACGCGACGAGAGTGTGCTTGCCTGGCTGGCAGCGAATCTCGATTTTCCCTATCTGAGCTTCAAGCAACTGCGGACGATCGTCGAAAGAACCTTTGAACGGCTGAATGCTTCGCATCTCTATCTGCGAGGCAAACTGGCGCTCGTAAAGACCGAGCTGCGCAACAAACTCACCGAGTTCATCGTACGGCAGATCGACAAACAAACCGAGCGGGCTTTCGGCGACCTGTTCGATGCTCGTAAGATTTTATTCTATCTTCATTGCGCCGAATGCCGTTTTGAAATGCCCGATTGCATCCGCGTTGAAAACACGGCCACAGGTCGACTCATCCCCTTGCGAAACAACGACGGCGGCGAGATTGAGCGGTCGCTGTTTGATTTCGTTGAAGACCAGGGCTTTAACGACTACGAACGAAAAGTGGCGCTCGTTCTTGACAAGGATGCGAATGTGCTTTGGTGGTACCGCAACAAAGTGGGCCGCAACAGCTTCGCCATTCAAGGCTTCCTCCGCCACCAAATCCACCCCGACTTTGTCGTGCAACAAGACCACGAGGGCAAGACCGTCCACCGCGTACTGGTGATCGAGACAAAGGGGCCCCAATTGAAGGGATCGGAAAACACCGAGTACAAGCGGAAAGTAGCCGACTACTTCACCAAAGCCGGAAAGAAAGTGACCTGGCAGCAACTCGGCGAGGGTTTCAAAGACCACCTCTTCCGTTTCCAAATCCTCGATGAGGCCCAGCCCGACGGCCGTGACTGGAAGGATGAGCTTTGCGAAATCCTCGCCAGTGACGCCTGAGCAGAGACGTTGGATTATCAGGCTACCGAATCAACGCGTCGCGACACAAATCGCACGCCCTAACCCCTTGCCCGGTCGCTCTTTCCAACTCTGACCACGATTCATTGACCACTGACCACCGATTTTACTTGTGCGCTGAGCAAGGCTAGTGTGTGGAGGAATGACGCCGCCGCGTGCCCTCAGGCGGCTGACGACTTACGACTTCCTCTGATTCCGGAGATTCCGCGCCATGACCGCCATTCAATCAAAACTTCTCGCCCTCCGGCCCTCCCCTGTTCACCGGCTCAACGGTTCCCCTGTCTTGTTCCGCCCATTCAACCTCCTTCAGGCTCCTTCAACCTCCTTCAACCCACACAACACCCGTCCCCCCGCGCCTTTCTCCCCCCATCCTGTCAATCTTGTCAATCCTGTCCATTCGTTTGCGCTCGTTTGCGCTCGATTGCACCAAAAAAATTTGTCCCCAGGAGTTTACCCGCCGAGGCGGGCGCCATCTGCGGATTCAACTTCCCAACTTGAATCCCCCTTGAACTTGAAAACCCCCGCCCCCGTTTTTCACCCCGCCAACGCCGAAAATTCACGAAATTCAGCTTTGTTCAGCCACCCTCTTTGTTTCTTGAATTCAACCGCTCAGCCTGTCAATCTTGTTAATCCTGTCCATTCGTTTTTCCGTTCGTTTCCGCTCAATTCCGGGTGAAAAAATCCGCGACGGCGAAATGGCGTTGCCCCCATGCTCTTCGTCGACCAAGCTGAAATCTGCGTTCGGTCCGGCAAAGGCAGTTATGTTCCGTACGGCGGCAATTCCTTGATCTTCTTTGCCGGCACACCGCCCCAGACCTCGTTCTCGCCGACCACGGTGTCCGGGCGCACCACGGCGTTTCCGAGGATGACGGCGCCGCGGCGGATGTGACAGCCGCCGTAAACGCAGGCCCGTCCCCCGATGAGCACGTCGTCCTCGATAATCGTCCGCTTGAGGATGACCTCGTCACGGCCCTGGGTGTGCGCGGTGATGATCGCGCCGAAACCGATCGTCACGTTGCGGCCGATATGTG
>CAYMXF010000249.1:0-5126 GCA_964393935.1 uncultured Planctomycetaceae bacterium | reverse complement strand
ATATCCTCGAGCATCGCCTTGCGGCGGTCGCCGAAACCGGGCGCTTTGACCGCGGCCACCTTGAGGCCGCCGCGCAGCTTGTTGACGACGAGCGTCGCGAGCGCCTCGCCCTCGACATCCTCGGCGACGATCAACAGCGGCCGGCTGCTCTGCACCACCGCTTCGAGCACCGGCAGCATCGCCTGGAGGCCCGACAGCTTCTTCTCATGAATGAGAATGTTCGGCGATCATCTTCTCGGCGTTGGTGACGAAATAGGGAGAGAGATAACCGCGGTCGAACTGCATGCCCTCGACCACGTCGAGCTCGGTATCGAGGCTCTTGGCCTCCTCGACGGTGATCACGCCCTCGTTGCCGACCCGCTGCATCGCCTTGGCGATCATCTCGCCGATGTCGCGCCCGCCATTGGCCGAGATCGTGCCAACCTGGGCGATCTCCTCGTTGGTCGAGATCTTCTTCGAGCGCGCCTTGAGGTCGGCGACGACAGTCTCGACCGCCAGATCGATGCCGCGCTTCAAATCCATCGGGTTCATCCCGGCGGCCACCGCCTTGGAGCCCTCGCGCACGATCGCCTGGGCCAGGACGGTCGCGGTGGTGGTGCCGTCACCGGCCTGGTCGCTCGTCTTGGAGGCGACCTCCTTGACCATCTGCGCGCCCATGTTCTCGAACTTGTCGGCGAGCTCGATCTCCTTGGCGACCGTCACCCCGTCCTTGGTCACCCGCGGCGCGCCATACGATTTGTCGAGCACCACATTGCGGCCTTTGGGCCCGAGCGTCACCTTCACCGCATCGGCGAGGATGTCGATGCCGCGCATCATGCGGGCGCGCGCGTCCCCGCTAAATCTGACTTCCTTGGCACTCATTGGCTTTGCTCCTTCGCTTTCCGGTTACCGCCTCAGGCGGCCTTCTTCTTGGACAACGCGGCACCCTCGATGACGCCCATAACGTCAGACTCCTTCATGATCAGGAGCTCGTCGCCATCGAGCTTGACCTCGGTGCCCGTCCACTTACCAAACAGCACCCGGTCGCCCACCTTGACGTCGGGAGCGATCAGATCGCCCCTTTCATTGCGTGCTCCAGGGCCGACGGCCACCACCTCGCCCTGCATCGGCTTTTCCTTGGCAGTGTCGGGAATGATGATGCCGGCGCCCGTCTTCTGCTCCTCCTCGATCCGGCGGATCACGACGCGATCATGCAATGGCTTGAACTTCATGAAAATGCTCCTTAATTGGCAGTGTCGGGATCCCTGATTAGCACTTCGCGGTTGATCGCAAATCTTGATGCCGATGAAGCCTGGAGATTCGCTCTCTGCCTCGATCGGTCATCAGTTCGATCTCACTCGAGGCCGCCTCTCGAATTAAGGACCGGGTAGCGGCAAGGGCGGTTCGTTTCATCGTCTGTCTCCGAAAAAAGGTTTCCGAACTTGCGCGCCGACGGCGACGGCGGTTCGTCGACATTGCTTCACGACCAAGTCATTCTTGATCTCCGGCATACTGGATGGTCAAGGGCGAAGCGCAAAAGAATCGGCGCGAAATCGCGACTTCTCTTCGGCGAAGCAATCGTGCATGAGGCGACAGGGGAAGCAAAGCCCCCCTGCTGCGAGCTACGATTTCGTTACTGGCGTGCTCGTGGGCTGGGACTGGCCCTGCTGCTGGGCCGGGTGCTGCGGAGCCGGCGCGACCACCGGTTTGATCTGCTCCGTGACGGCGGGTTTGGTCGGGGTCTGATTTTCGTTCACATGAAGCACCTTCGTGTGAAGGCGGCATTAATTTGTCGCATCTTTTGATATGGGAATCGAGGTAAATATTTACAATAGATATAGGCAATATTAATAAATATCTTTGAACCAACTCGTATTCTAAAAATCTTCATTTAGGAAGCCATGCCTTATAACAACCGATATTTATTTATGAATATTGAGGCGGTTGACGTCCTCCCTGATTTTCGATCCGGGCAGCATGGGAGGTTTTGGGCAAGCTCACTGACCCGCATCGGGAACGAGCTTGTCGTGAAGAAGAGCCGGTACGCGGAGACGCAGATCACGTTCGCACAGCGCCAAGCAGAGACGGGAATGCCGAGCAGACAGGCGGTGAATCCACATCCTGGCGGTGGTCGATGTACTAAGCCCGCCTACGGCTCGGCGAAGAGGCTGTCCGGCGGGTCAGATTCGAGCGGTGCAAGCCGAAGGTCGAAGCGGAACCGGGTCGCGCAATAGGGGCACAGGATCGTGTCGTCGTTGCCCATGTCGAGGTAGATGTGCGGATGGTCGTGGGGCGGAGACACACCGATGCAGTTGAATCTCCTGACCCCGATACGGATCTCCGGAATGCCTTGGTCATTCCTGAATTTCGGATAGCCGTGACCCGTCATTTCTCTTGCTCAAGACTCATTCGATGATGCCGATCTCGGTCAACTCATGCTCAGTGGGAGCTATCGCGAGATTTTGGTGACGGGCGGAGTCAGGCGGCAGTGGCTTGAGCTTGCGATGTGATGGCCTCAATGCCGTCGGTGAACTTTACGCCGAGGATCACCTTGGGCAAATGGTTATGGCCGTCGAGGCGCCGCCGGTACCCCTGGGGGCTATTCGGCTTCGGCTCCGGGATCGATCCGGAATCGGAGGCAGCGATGGGACTCTCTCAGGGCCGCTTCGACGGCCTCGGGATTGTCGCCTCGGGCGAAAATGAAGCCCAAGTATTTGTTGCCCTCGGGAAGTGGCACGACTTCCTGGCCAAGGGGAATGGTGATCGTCACATCGTCGACGCCGGCGACCCTCCGCGCGGCCTCGAGTCCGCCCACGGACTCGAGTACTCCGGCATGAGGGATGGGGATCATCATGACCCCGGTGGCTTTATCTTCACGCGCCATGGTCTCGATGGGCAATCTCAAGACGTGGCTCAAAATCAGTTCCTCGAGGCTGATCCGAGCTCCAAACTTGAGTGCCCGGGCGCACAACCCGCCAATGGAGCGCGCCGCCACTTCGATGACCCAAGGACCCTGCTCATTAAGCCGCAGTTCGGCGTGAATGGGACCGTCCTTCAGCCCCAGGGCCGCGACGGCTTGGACCGCGGCATCCCTGACCCGGCTCTGCCAAGATTCGGGCAGCCGCGACGGCGTCACATAAATGGTCTCCTCGAAGAACGGCCCTTCCAGGGGATCGGGTTTGTCGAAGAGGGCGAGGACGTTGAGTCGGCCGCCGTCGAGAAGCCCCTCCAGCGCCACCTCCCGGCCCGCAACATATCCTTCGACGAGGATATGCTTGGCAGTGTCCCCCAAGGTGACGACATCGGGCTGCTTTAGAATTCGCGTGATGCGGTGGAAGGCGGTGATGAATTGGTCCGGATTGTCAGCTCGGATGACGCCGCGACTCGCCGACAGCATGAGCGGCTTCAGGACGCAGGGATAGGCAGCCTCGCGTGCTGCCCTTTCAGGGTCGGCGTCGACACTCAGCAGGGAGAACGGGGGCGTCAGTAGGCCGCTGTTGGCGAGTACGGTCCGGAAGCGGAACTTGTTGGCCGTCGCCTCCACCGATTCGGGCGCGTTGTGGGCCAGACCCAAGGCCTTGGACGCCTTAGCCGCCAGCACCGTGGTTTCCTCATCGACGCCCAGAATGGCGCTCAACGGGTGATCTCGGGCGTAGGCGCAAATCTCTCGGACACCCTTCTCAAGGTCTTGAAAATCGATGGTGACGGTACGTCCATCCGCGAACGCCTCCAACACGTGCCGTTGGTTGGAGCCCACGGCCACGTCCACGCCTAGGCGATGGGCCGCGTCAAGAAAATCGGCGACCCGGTAGGAGGTGGTGGGAATGAGGAGAAGTAGCCGGTCTTGGCAGTCGCGGTCGGTCAACGAAGTCACCTTTTCCGGGCTCAGAATGCGGCGCGCTGGTTCTCCGTCGGTTCGGCGCAACAGTACCAAGGTTCGCTCAGACGCGGCACATGGATCGGCGCATCCCATGTTTCTGGGGGATCAAGATCGGGCACGTTCAGGCTGCATGCCTCATGGTCCAGGCGCCAGACCTCCGTAAATGTTTCTCGGCGACTGGAACCCCCCGCGTCACCTGCCTCCACGACCCGGCGCACGCGGCCATGGAGGACATCCATGCTCGGGTCTGGGTGAGACCATCGGTAGCTGAGCGCGGCGGCGTCGAAATTGCCCAGGTGTTGCTGCATCTCGGGAACGACCAAAAGCCGCGACCCTTCGGGAACCAGAAGCCGAATGGCGAGCTGAACGGGCGCCACGTATTCGACCAAGCCGAGCCCGGCCAGGAGGCGAAGGAGCTCTAGATACCCCTCGCGCCCAATCCACGGCAGGAACGGGATGAAGGTGGGCGAGAGCGTCAGGTTCACCCCGCGGACCAGCCCGACGAGGCGGACGAAATCGTCGCGTGTGTGGCCCTTGTCGAGGATGGTGAGGACCCGGTCGTTGACCGATTCCACTGCCGTGGTGACAAAAAGCATCCCGTGCGGGCCAGGGTCTCGAGGTGCTGCGCGTGCTTCAATAGGTGCTCGACCTTGATCGTGACGTCATAGGTGAGGTCCGGGAACTGCCCATGGAACTCTTCCACTAAACGGATGGCGTGGCCGACGCTGTTAAAGAAATCCGGATCGCCGAAAGTGATGTGCTCGGCACCGCCGGCGACTTGCTGGCGAATGTCCTCGATGACCACGCCACGTGGAACGACGCGAAACCTTCCGCCATAGACGGGGAGGGACGACCGGGCAAAGACGGCACAGGTGCTTACAGCCACGGCTGGCCTCTGTGTAGCCCGCCGTGCGGCGCCTCCCTTGGCCCAAGTCCACATATGCATAACGCGACAGCTGCGGCAGGCCTTCGCGCCGTGGCACGCGGAAGTCCTGCTTGATAAGGGAAATGACCGGCTCCGACTGCGGCTCGAAAGCGACGGCGCCGTTGGCCGACAACCGTTTGTACAGGCTGACCAGGCCGCTCTCGAATTCGCCGCCGAGGACCGTCCGACCACCCAACTCCGTGCGCAGGAACGCCTCGTTCAGCGGCGCGTAAAGGCCATAGAAGCAGAAATGGGCCGCCGGAGACGCCAGCCCGAAGGGCTGATGCCCAAGTTCATAAGTGGATACAAGGAGGACATTCATGGCGGTTGTCCGCAACCGGC
>CAYMXF010000248.1:3023-5133 GCA_964393935.1 uncultured Planctomycetaceae bacterium | reverse complement strand
CTTGTGCGCTGAGCAAGGGTAATGGGTGGAGTCACGAAAGATCGGCCGCCGCGCGTTGTCGTCCAAGACGCCAGCGCCACGCGTCCCCGTCAAAGTTGCAGATCTCGCCTTGGCGGAACCTCGCCGTGGCGGGGAGATTCCGCGCCGTGAGAAAAAAAATGTCGAATCGAAGATTCGCGCTTCATCCCCTCGGCCCCGTCACTGCGGCCAAATTCAACTTCGCCGATCGTCCGGCGCGCATCCGACCCCTGTTTCTGAGTCGCTATCGCGTAAAATTCACGAAATTCAGCTTTGTTCAGCCAACCCTTCTTTTTCTTGAATTCAGCTTTCGCGCCCCCGGATCACGGCTTTTGGCTCAAACAGTCCAAATTACGATAATTCCTCCTCCTCTGTTTTGGCGTTTTGGTTTTTCGACTTTTCGGCGTTTCCCAAGGGGTCCGTCCCAGCTAGTCTCAGCCAGTTACGCCCACTAACCGGATTATTCACCGCAGAGCCACGAAGGAATGGGACAGGATTTACAGGATTTCCTTCTCATCTTGTTCATCTTGTAAATCATGTCAAATTCTTCCCTCGCGCGACCGAGAATCGTATGGCAGGTGCGTCTAGATAATCATGCCGATAAGCCGGGTGCCCGCGCTTTTTTTCTCTTTTTCAAAGCCCACCACCATTTTCCGGCGGCGTCCAATCGTATGCTAGGACAGTGATGATGATGACGGGCTCTACCGTACTAACACGGCCTCGCCGCGCGCCCCCCGAGCCGGACTGCCGCGAGCATCGTTTGAACGTGCTCATGGAGGTCAGCCGGGCCATCGGCACGATCCGCGATCCTCAAGCGCTCATGACCGTAATCATGAAGCAGGTGTCGCGGGCGTTCTCTGCGGATCGATCCACGCTTTACCTGCACGACGCCGAGCGCTACGAGCTGTGGACGAGCGTCGCGCAAGGATTCGAAGGCCGGCCCAAGGAACTACGAATCCCGGACGATTATGGACTCTGCGGTCGCGTATTTCAGACGCGCCAATCGCTTTGCGTCGTGGATTTGTTACATCAAGATTGCTTTGTACGGCATCTTCCGGAACAGACCGGATACATTTCGAATTCGATGCTCATCGCGCCGGTCATTCAAGCGTCAAAGCGGTGCGTGGGCGTGCTCCAAGTGATGGACCGCCGGGAGGAGTACTTTGAACCGACGGACGTGCCGCTGCTCGAAGCCATCGCCGTGCAAGTGGCGATTTCCCTGGAGAACGCGAGCGTCTTTCGATCGCAGGAGCGACAGTTCGAGAGCTTCGTTTCCGCGCTGAGCGCGGCCCTGGACGCGCGCGACCCGCTCACGACAATGCATTCCGTCAACGTCGCCAATTATGCGATGGGCATGGGCGAGATTCTGGGTCTGCCGTCGGCGGAGATCCACTGGTTGCGGATCGCCGGGTTGTTGCACGACATCGGGAAGATCGGCGTGCCGGATGCGGTGCTCATGAAACCGGGCCGGCTCACCGCTGAAGAGTTTGAGGAGATGAAGCGCCACGCGCAGAACTCGCGGAGCATTTTATCGAAGATCGAATTCCTGGAGGAACTGGAGGGATTGGATCTCATCGCGTCGGCGCATCACGAGCGATTGGACGGCAGCGGCTACCCGGATGGACTTCGCGCCGATCAACTTCCCCTGAAAGCGAGAATCCTCGCCGTCGCCGACGTGTACGACGCCCTGACGCAGACTCGCCATTATCGCCGGGGGATGACGATGCACGAGGCGTTTATGGAGATCAAGGGGATGACGCCGCACCAACTGGATGAGCGATGCGTCGGGGCGCTGAAGGCGTTTCTCGGCTGCGGGCCCTGGCCGATCGACTGAAGCATCGGCGCCTCAAAACATTCGCATCAGTTCGCTCATTCGCCACTTTTCCATGTTCAGCCAATCGTCGGAATGGCCGTGGATGGGTCGAACGAGAAACTCCGCGGCCTCGGTGACGGACGCCGGCCGAAATCCCCAGGACGCCAACACGTCACGAGTCCGCGCGTTATAAGGATGCGAGCCGCCGAATTGGGCCTCGGCGGTGCGTAGTCCCAGCTTGCGAAACAGGGCAAGACCTTCGCGCAGCAAAACCGAAAG